>JANOKE010000375.1:0-1683 GCA_031419135.1 Gemmatimonadaceae bacterium | reverse complement strand
GAAGGATGCGGCAACCGCGAACGACGCCTTCGACACTGCGCCGTTGCTCAAGACGCTGTTCCCCGATCAGGATCGATTCAAGCGCGAGGAACAGCGGCGATTCGAGTTGCTGCTCGAGCACCTCGATGTGCCGGTGACGGTCGATGACATGAAGGGGTGGAGGAAGAACTGATGCGCGGCGGTCCGCTCGTCAACTCCTGAGCAGCACCGGCCAGCTGAATCCTTTGGGATGATCGACGGCTGTGACCACGGCCACTCGCAGGTGCGGCTTGTGTCGGCGGCAAAATTCCGCGACTGTCGCGCGCCGCATGTCCCGGATTTGAATTCCTATTCCGATCCGATCTAACGCGGCTCCTTCGCCCGAAGCTCCTCAATGCGCCGCTGCGCGGTGCGGACCGACTTCTGCAAGTCGGGATCGGCGTCCTTCCACAGCTCGACGAACATGGACAGGTACTTCACCGCCCGCTCGCGGTCGCCCTTGTTGTCGTACAGCTCGCCCAGGCGTTTCAGGGCCCAAGGGCGCGTGTCGAACTCGTTCGCAAGGCTGAGCCCTGGCGCGCTCACGAATTTCTCGAGCGCCGTGATCGCCGAGTCGGCGAGGTTGGCGCGATCGAACGCGCGGGCGACATTGACTTCGATGCACACCACGCACGCTGTGGCCGGACCATCCGGCAGCACGGCAGAACTGCGGAACTTCGCCACCGCGTCGCGCGGCGTTCCCTCGGCCATGTCGATCCATGCCAGCGCAGCGTGGCGTTGAAGTTGGTCCACGCGCCTTCGCACCGTGTCGCGAATGTCCGAATCGTACTGCGCGAGCGTCGCTCGGGCGCGATCGGGGCGCCCGGCCTGTGCATAAACAGTGGCCAGTTGAAAGTACGGCCGGCGGTCATCCGGCAGCGATGACAATGGGTCTGCGGCAAGGGCGGCGTCGATCCGCTTGAGCGATCCGGCCGGATCGTCATACAGCAGCACCTGCAACCCGGCCGACAAGAGCGAGTCCGACAAACGAATCGACGGCGTGCCGCGCGCCGAATCGAGCGCCCGCGACTGGCGGAGCTGCATCCAGGCTTCTTGAAGCTGACCACGGAGAATGTGCACACCGCCCTTCCCAAGCAGTCCGGTGGCCCTCCTCTGCGCGTTCGCGCTGTTGGCCAACTGACCTATGACCGCCACCGCCGAGTCGAGCTTTCGCACCGCGTACAGCACGGACGCCTCTGCGCTCGCTACCACGTCAGCGGGGAGTCTCGTCCGCGCTTCGGCCAGGCTTCGGCGCGCGTCGTCGAAGGCACCTCGACGCAGTTGTGCGTCGATGATGTTCAACCGGGGAAACAGGCTTGTCGAATCTGTGACCATTGCCCGACGATAGAGCGACTCGGCGCGCGCATACTGTCCACGGGCCATGTGGCCGTTGACGGCCAGCAGGTTGGCCACTTCGGGCGTCTCTGGAGCGCGTTCCATCAAAGCCTCCATGGCCGCAACCATCTTCGCGCGATCCGGGTGCGGGCCCTGCCCTGCATACTGGAACGTTTCAATGGTAAGACGCTCGGTCTCGGGAAGCCGATCCCTGTGTTGCCAGGCATTGGCGAACGCCGCTTTCCTCTCGCTGGGCGTTCCGAGCCCCGCGTTGCCCAGCGACATGCTGTACTGGAAGTACGCCATGGCAAAGGTGCTGTCGAGCGCGAT
>JANOKE010000374.1:0-1658 GCA_031419135.1 Gemmatimonadaceae bacterium | reverse complement strand
GCTTCCGTTCGATGCGATTCATCCACGCGTATACCACGGTGGGATTGCCCGGCTGCAACTCCACATCCATCGCGCCCGTGCTGTCGTTCATGTACAACGTTTTCTTCCACGACTTGCCACCGTCGGTGGTTTTATACACGCCGCGGTCGGTGTTGCGCTTGAAGATGTCGCCGTAGGCGGCCACCCACGCGACATCCGGATTGGATGGATGAATACGCACCGCGCCAATCTGGCCAACGGAATACAGGCCGATGAACTGCCATGTCTTGCCGCCGTCGCTGGTGCGATAGACACCGCGTCCGGTCGACACATTGCTGCGCACGCCGTCCGACCCCGTGCCCACATATATGATGTCGGGATTCGATTCCGCCACCGCGATCGAGCCGATCGACCCCACCGGGATCTTGCCATCGGTGATGGGCTCCCAGCTCGCTCCGCCATTGGTGGTGCGGAACACGCCGCCACTGGCGACGCCCATGTAGAACGTGCGCGGCTGCGACGGCACACCAGTCACCGTTGTGGCGCGCCCGCCGCGCGAGTGTCCAGCCAGTCGGTAGCGCAGTCCGTTAAACAGCGCGCCGTCAACAGACGCCATCATCGGCGCCTTGGCGGCTCCCGATGCCGGTCGCGCTGAAGTGGGTTTCGCGGCGGACTGCGCGCCGAGCGCCGCCGGCAGCAGTGCGAGCGTGGAAAGCAGTCGGAACGATCGATTCGTCATGGTGTGACTCGAGTGGAACGACGGGAAGCATTGCACCGCGGAGTTCGCGGAGAACAGTGTTATGACGTTACGGACGGCTACCCAACGAACTCTGTTGTGGTTGATTGCTTCGTGAATCCATCGCGCAGGGCGAGTTCGAAAGATTTCACCGCCAAGGACGCGAAGGTCGCCAAGGGCGCCGTTGTTGAACAAGAAGTTCCTCTGCGTCCTTTGCGTCCTCCGCGGTTGAATTGGTTTGGTATGTCTCTACCGCAGAGGTCGCAGAGGTCGCGGAGAACATCACGCAGGGCGAAGTGTTGTTGACCAAGGCGTTCCTCTGCGTCCTTTGCGTCCTCTGCGGTTGAATTGGTTTGGTATTGCTCTACCGCAGAGAGTTCGCGGACGAACTGCACCTCCAAGCTGTCTCAAATACGGCCCACTCACCAGAGACGCTGCAGCCGGGACGTCTCCCCGTCTCCCCATTTTGTTCTGTCCCATCTGTTTGTCGTCTCCCGTCTCCCGTCTCCCGTCTCCCGTCTTCAACCTACGTCCCTGCCTCCCAGCTTGATCTCGATCCCCCTCCACCGCCCCTGCCGGAACCGCAGCACGCTCAGCAGCGCCCGCAATCCGTGCCCGATCACAATCGCCAACCACACGTCGCTCGGCACCAACTGACGGGTCAGCTGGATCAGGCTCAGCATGCCAATCGGCACCGCGAACTGCGAGATCAGGGAGATATACAGCGGGCTCTTGGTATCACCTGTCCCTTGCAATCCACCAGTGTACGTCAGGGCCGTCGTGATGAACAATCCTGAAAGACTCAGGAACCCCAGCAGTTGCACGCCAATGCGCACCACATCGGGTTGCTCCATGCCAAACAGCGCCAGCAGCTGTGTCGGAATGGCGAGGAAGAACACACCTACCGTGGCCGCGATGGCCAGCCCGAAGTGCGACGCGGTGC
>JANOKE010000373.1:0-1307 GCA_031419135.1 Gemmatimonadaceae bacterium | reverse complement strand
GCCGTCAGCGCCGTCCTGCTGCCCGAGTCGACGGTTGCATTCCCCAGGCCATTGAAGTTGATGACTTCTAGCGCGGACATGCGCGCCACCGCCAGAAAGTGGAGTGGTGACGCTTCCAGGCGCTTGTCGGCGGTGACGGTTATGCGAGCGCCTTGATACTCAACCGCGTACTCACCTTCGGCCTTCAGCATCGTGGCGTACGGTCGTACGCCGAAGCCGTACCCATACCGGACCAGACCAAGACGCGGGGTCAGTCCGAGTCCTCGGCGCTGACTCAGTTTCACAATCGGCTGCAGACGGCTGCCGTTGTCCACGCCATGCGGAACCAGCGTGCCATGGCGCTTCTCATATGGCCGACGATTGAACATCGTATCCGGTCCATACGAGACGCCATCGGTTCGACCGGACTCGTACAGGCGCGTTGGGTGAGGCGCGCCGGCAACGATCGACGAGTCGACGAAGTGATTGGTACCGTTGCCGCCGACAATGCGAACGGGAATACTCGTCGGCACACTACCGGTGATCTGCGCCGTGTCGTCGCCACCGTGCAGATACACGAGAATCTCCTTCGTCTCCCGCGCATGAAAGCGACGCGCGTAGGTGGGCCTTCCCGCCGACTCCAGCCGGACATCGACAATCCCATCACTCACTCGGGTGAGGACAAGGCGTTCCGCAGCGTCCGTGCCATGCACCTGCACGCGCGCCGCGAGGAGTCGATAGAAGCGCGAGGCCGCGTCGGGAAGCGCGTCGCGACGTGCCCGGAGAATGGCCTCCAGCGTGGGCGCGGTGGCGCGATATTCTACGGGCATGGCCAATGCCGCCGTATGGAGCACGGAGTCGGTGATTCGCACGCGCAGCGCAGCGACAATCGAGTCCCACACCGGTTTGTCGAGACCCGCCAGCAAACGCGCGTCGATCAGCCCCGGCATCGTGAGCGACGGCACGTGAGGCACCTCCCCGAACTGCACCAGCAGCGGCGACCAGACGCGGGAGAGTCGACTCACCGCGCCATCAAACGACACGAAGGCGTGATCCCGGTCTCGCGCGATCGGCTCCCATGTCGCCTGCGGAGCCGAACCGACGCGCGCCCATTTCCAGTTGCCGGCGTGGCGGTCATTGTCGTTGATCAGGAAGTCGGTCAACCGCGCGGTGAGGAACGCGCTTGCATTGACGTGCTCACGGGCATCGCGGTTCAGGAGCGTCAGCAACGAGTCGCTGTCAATGATCGACGTTGCACCGCCAAAACCCGGTGCATCTTTCGGCACGTTCGGATACCGCTCGAGCATGCCGAGCCGATTCGCAAATTG
>JANOKE010000372.1:0-1688 GCA_031419135.1 Gemmatimonadaceae bacterium | reverse complement strand
ACGCAACCGAGCCGTACGAGGGCGGCAGGATCGCGTTGATGAGGGCGTCCTGCGTGATCTTGCTGTAGTACGTGACATCGAGATTGACGCGCTGCGAGAAGAGCCCAGCCTCAAAACCCATTTCATGCTCGCCCGAGCGTTCGGGTTTGAGGTTGGGGTTGCCCAGGGCCGCCTGAGTGACCGTGGGCTGATCAGTATTCGCCAGGCTTGTCGTGCTGGCTCCATAAAAGAGCAAGGCGTCGTTGGGTCCCGGCTGCACGCCGGACTGGCCATAGGCATACCGCAAGCGCATGGAATTCACGAACGACGGCGCCTTCCACCAGGACTCCTGCGAAATCAGATACGACGCCGAGGCCTTGGGGTACACGATGCTCTGGAAGTTCGTACCGAACGCGGAGTTCTGATCGCTTCGCACGGCCGCCGTGAGGAACAAGCGATCGTTCCACGCCAGCGCCTGCTCGATGAACACGCCAAACGTCTTTTGCAGCGTGGTGCCTTCGGACACCGACGGTTGCGTACCGGAGCCGACGTTCTGGGAACCCGGCGCCAATTGCGCCGAACCGGTGGCCGCGCTGGCGAGCTTGAAATCGATGTACTGCGCACCCACGGTGGTCTTGTGATTGAAGCCGACCCAATTGTATTGCGCCGACGAACCCAGGTCGACCGTGGTGTTCCGGATGTTTACACGGTTGATGCCACGGGAGCCGAATCGCGTCGTGGCGGTGAGCGGTGGCCCTTCACCGCGATACAGCAGATTCTGGTCATCGCGTCCGGTCCAGTCGTTCCCAACCGTGGCCCGATTGGCCAACCAGCTGAACGGGCGCCAGTTCGCTTGCGCCGACCAGATGAATCGGTTGATTTCCTGTCCGCTGTTCTCTTGAAAAGTGTACCCCGGTGTCCAGGCGCGGTATCCGTTCAGTGGCGACGTCTGTCCGCTTACCGTTCCGTTGTTGCGTGTACCTGGCCCGCCAAACACCTGTGAGCCCAATCCAGCGGTCGAATTCGACTCCAGCGAATACCGTTGGCTGACGCCGATGAAGTTCGTCGACAGGCCGAGTTCCAGCTTCGGCGAGATCGTGGTGTTGAGGTTCACCCGCAACGACTTTCGCCCCATTTGATTTGGACGCGACGCCCAGGAACGCAGAGGAATACCCGATGAGTCGAATCGCTGACGTTCAAACGTTGGGAGCGACAGCACCCCCATCTCCGTCTCATTCTCGGCTGACACGAAGTAGCGAACCGCTTCACTGCCACCCGCCACCTGCACGCCGTATTGCTGGCGATTCCCGGTGGCGAGGGGCGTCAGGTCTTTTTCGTCGAAGATATTCAGCGCACTCGTGGAGTCGCCCGTGCACTCACCGGTTCCGATGCGCTGCAGGTTGCAAAAGCCGCGCGTCGACACGGTTTCTCCAGGGCGTTTTCCCCATGTGCTGTAGGCGGTCGGGTAATAGTTGCGATCGGTGACCGCACCGCCTTCGCTATACAGGGTCCACCGAGCGCCGCCAGCGCGCCCTTTCTTGGTGGTGACGAGAATTACGCCGTTCGCGGCGTCGGTGCCGTACAGCGTGGCCGCCGACGGACCCTTCACGATTTCGATGTTTTCGATTTCCTCGGGGTTCAAGTCGCCCACGCGGCTCGGGTTGTTGCCCCCGGTGTTGGCGCCAGCGCCGTTGCCGGATGCGGTGGCG
>JANOKE010000371.1:0-6084 GCA_031419135.1 Gemmatimonadaceae bacterium | reverse complement strand
GGTGGTGCGCGGACCTGCGTCGGTGCAATTTGGCAAGGAACCCACAATGAGTAATTGCCCGATCTGTCGCACTCCAGGCGACCGATCGTCGGCAATGAGAGTGGCTCCCGTAACTGCGCGAGCGCACTGGTACGACGGAATTATCGCGCGGTTCGCCCGGCACGTACCCGATGGCGCCGCCACGCCTCCCATGCGTTCGCGACCAACAATCCCGCCAACAGGAAGTACGCCGCGCCGATAAGCTCGAACACGGCGTAACTCGCGACCGCCGCGATCGCTGGCGTCGGCAACTCGGGCAGCGCTCCCCACCAACTCTGTCCCGTATCGAACACGTAGAACGTCGCCTTCAGGCGCCTTCGGGGTTGTTACTTCCCAACCGGACCAGGCTTCCGGTCATCAGGAACGAATCGATCCTGATACGGCATCCGTACCTTGCGTAATGCGGCGGCATCAAGCGTGACCGTGTCTGCAATGACTTCGTTCGCAGCCAGCAAATACGCCGATAACGCGTACACCTGATCATCCGTGAGCGAACCTGGTGCGAGAAGAGGCATCGACCGCTTGATGTAGTCGAACAGCGTGGTGGCATACGGCCAGTAGTTGCCGATCGTGTGCACAAGTTTGGGATTGTTGGCGAACTGAAACTTCTCCGCACTCGGATCGCGGCCAACAAGTTTCGGTGATGCAGGCGCCATTCCTTCGCCCTTCTTGCCATGACACTGCGCGCACTGCGTCGCGTACAGCGCCGCACCCTGCGACACACTCCCGCTCCCTGCCGGCAGCTCAGCGCCGTCCGGACCCACGTCATGATTCATCGTGGCCAACTGCGAGGCGTCGGCAGACTGTCCCAGCGCGTACTGCTGCTTCACACCGGGGCCACCCGGTACCGCGCCCGCATCATAGCTGGCAAACGTGGCGGCCGACGCGCTGCTGCTGCCGAATCCGCCCGCCGAGTCCTGACGCGTGCATGCCGAAAGGGTTAACGCCAACGTCATCACGATCGTTGAATGTCGGCGCATGTCAGGTCGCTCCATGAAAAAACACCTGACCCGTGCTGTCAACCTTCCAGCCCACGATTTGGTTGTAGTGGTAGTTGGTGCCGGGTCCTCGCTCGGCAACGAGCGCCGTACGCGTGGGCTGCACGAATCCGGCGTCGTCGGTGGCGCGACTGAGGAGTACCGCGTCGCCGCCTTTCCACTCCCACATGTACTGGAATCGCACCGTCGACTTGCGCTCCGGCGCGGTCAGGAATTCCGCATCGTGCCATGTCGTGCCACTGTCGGTGCTCACTTCGACACGTGTTACGCGACCGCGTCCACTCCACGCCAACCCGTTCACGGAATGCCACCCGTGCGCGGCAATCGTGTACGGTGCGGCCGGTGACGTGATGATCGACTTCGCATCGATCTCGAACGAAAAGATGCGTGCCGTCCCGTTTGGCATGGGATCCGTGTATCTGGACGTCTCCCAGCGCGTCATCCACGGTCTGGTGCCCAGCTCGATTCGACGAATCCACTTCACGTTGATGTTACCCTCCCAGCCTGGGAGCAACAGACGCAACGGATATCCCTGCGCGGGTCGGAGCGGCTCACCGTTCTGAGCCCACACAATCATCGCGTCGTCCCATGCCTTCTCAATCGGGACCGAGCGGTTCAGCAGACAGGCATCACTCCCTTCAGCGAGAAACCATTTCGCCTCCGGCTTCACACCGACGGCGCGAAACAGCGTCGCGAGCGGCACGCCGGTCCATTCGGATGTACTCAGCAGCCCTGCCACCTTCTGCGGCGTCAGTTCCGGTTTCGGATCGTGATATGACGCGCGGCCGTTGCCGGAACACTCAATGAAGTGGGTGCGCACGACCTGCGGAAAACGCTTGATGTCGCTCACCGAAAATGTGAGAGGTCGATCGACGAGTCCGTGAATCGTGAGCGTGTGACGATCGGGGTCGAGTGCGGGAATGCCCGCATGATGTCGCTCGAAATGCAGATCGGATGGCGTAATCACGCCCGCGAGATCTTGCAGCGGTGTGAGTGAACTGCCAACCGCTTCGCCATACGGCGCGCGCGACGGCGCGTAGAAGTCGGAGCGCTCACCCAATGGCGACGTTGGCGCGCCCTGCAACTTCGTGGCATCGGGTGGCACAACGGGCCGCGCAGGCGCAGGAGGGGGGGGCACCGCGACCGCAAGCTTGCCACCCTGTCCGTCAACGGACAGGGGGAGTCCGGCAAGCATCGCGCCACCGATGGCACCCGCGGCACCGGAGAGGAGGTCACGACGAGAGAGCGACGTCGCCACAGCGACGTCGGGAGAATGGAGATGATCAGTCATACCAAAAACTTACCGCTTGACGTGGCTGATGGCTGCGGGATTCGGGACAATCGCGCCTTTCGAATTCGCGCGTGGCAACGCCTGGGGCGCCCGGAAAGCCGTGTGGCCCTTCGTATCGTAAGGAACGTCGGCCGGCGCGCCGCCCATCGGCCAGTCGTTCTCCTTGCCTGGTGAATCGGGACGCGGATGTGAGTTGATGAACGCCGAAAGATCAAATGCTTCCTGGGCCGTCAACGAGCCAGGGGCCGTCTGCGGCATGTTATGCTTGATAAAGCTGGCTGCGCGTTCGATACGCGACATCGACGCGCCTATCGAATACGAGTGCGGGCCCCACAGCGGCGGAATCGGGCCATTTCCTTCGCCAGCCGGTCCGTGACAGGTCACGCAAAGTTTGGCCGAGTACAGGGTCTCGCCGTTCGCCACGTCGCCGTCCAGCGTATCAGGCATCGCAAGCAATCCGTCGGCGCCGGCAATTCTGGTTCCCACGGGAATGTCCCTGGAGATGAATGCGAGGTAGGCGAGGATATCCACCATTTCCCGACTTCCCACCGGAATCGCATTGCCCGACAGCGATCGCGTGATGCAGTAATTCACGCGGTCGGCCAGCGCGATCACCGTGCCCGAACGCGTCATGTACTTCGGGAATCGGGCCTGTGAACCGGTTAGCGGACCCGACGTCGGACGAATGCCGTCGTCCTGATGACAGCTCGTGCAACGCAAGCGTGACGTGGCGTACGCGGGCAGACTCTCCGGCGTGAAGCGCAACAGGTAGAGACCGCGCTTGATCGAAGCGCCCATCGAATCGTTCGGGATATCGACCTCGCGCTTGGGACGCCAGGCGGCCTCACGGAAAGTCACGGCCGACTGAGCGGTGTCATCGACGGTGACCGGCGGCGCGGCCTTTTCAGAGCAGGCGACAGCTGCTGCGATGACGAGAAACCGGTGGGGGGAACGCATAAGAAGTCCTGCTCTTTGAGCCGGTATGAGCGGTGTACAACGCTGGTGTCGCTTCGTCCGTGGGGCGGACGCTATGTTATGTAGACTGCGATGAGGTGAACGGACGCCAGCAGCGAGGACAGACATGTCGCGTGCTTTCTTGAGAGACGATGCGGAAGGCGAAATGCCTCGACGCAATTATAACCTTCCCGAGCGCGATGATCCGGAGTTCGACCGGGTGGCGGCCCGAGCCTTGCTGGAGGCCGCGCGCGTAGGCGAAACGCAACTCGCCGAACGCGCAACCGGCTATTACTGGGGCGAGCCGGTACTCCGCCCGTTCGTACAGGAGCTTCTGGTCCAGGCGGAACGCGAGCACGACGATCGGCTGGAGCAACTTGCCCGACGGTTCCTCAGCTGATGCCGCGCCTCCTCTTCGTCCTCGGCCTCGCCGTCCCGCTCGCGGTTGGCTTCATGGTCGCCACGCCGCAGCCATCACGCACCACTATCGTGATGCTGGGATCCGGCACGCCAATCCCTGACCCCGAACGATCCGGACCCGCCGTAGCGATCGTCGTGGATAGCACCGCCTATCTGTTCGACGCCGGCACCGGTATCGTGCGTCGCGCCGCTGCGGCCGCGCGCGACGGCGTGTCCGGACTGCGCGTCCCGCGATTGGGTCACGTGTTCCTCACGCATTTGCACTCCGATCACACGATGGGGTTGAACGACGTGATCTTCACCCCCTGGATCCAGGGTCGCGTGGCGCCGCTGGAAGTGTACGGTCCACCGGGCGCACCACGACTGGTAGCCGGCATTCTCGACGGCAACGACGAAGACATCCGTGAACGACTGGCCAGTCCCGGTGGACCGTCGGCCAATGGTTGGAGGGCCAATGTGCACGAGATCACCGAAGGCCTTGTGTTTGAAGACGCGCGCATCAGTGTCCGGGCATTCAACGTCCCGCACAGCGGCTGGAAGCATGCCTTCGGCTATCGTATCACAACCCCCGACCGCACGATCGTCATCAGTGGCGACGCACGCGCCAATCCCGCTATCGCGCGCGAGTGCAACGGCTGCGACGTGCTGATACATGAGGTGTACTCCGACTCCGGATTTCGCACCATTCCCGCCGCGCGCCAGTCGTACCACGCGCAGGCGCACACTTCCGCCACTCAACTCGGCGCGATCGCGACGGCCGCTCGGCCACGACTGCTGGTGCTGTATCATCAGTTGTTCTTCGGATCAACCGACGACCAATTGCTGAACGAAGTGCGCTCAACCTTTGCCGGACGCGTGGTGTCGGCCAAAGACCTGCAGCGCTTCTGAGCTCTGAAGCTCTGTCTTGTGCACAAAGAATCCGTGAACGATTTCCGTCGAGGGCGTGAGCCGATCGACAAACTGCACGGCGTCAGGCAACGGCTCGAGGAGCGTGCGAAAGTTCACGGGTGGAGCGATCAGCAGCACGCGACTCCCGTGTGTGATACCAAGCTTCTTGAACAGCGGAGTGCCTGAGTAGCCTGTCGTCATGGGTCAATAACCGTCACCGGGTTTTCGGAGGCAAGACGTGAGGTGTCGCTATCGGTCCATGCTCGGCAGGTAGTAGGCACGCCACGGCCCCACCTCCTCGCGATACTGCCTGGCCATTGGAGCGCCGCATCCCTTGCATGGAACGCGGCGTTGCGATCGGCGTCACGCGCCCAGACTGTGCTTGCGCAGCCAACGCCAATGCCAGCCGAACAGCGCCAACGCGAGGGCAATCATGACGCCGCTGCCAACAAATGTCTTTGATGTCCGATACGCCGTTGCCGCACGACGATCGCCGACCAGTGCATCGTACCGGACGCGCAAAACGGCTTCTGCAAGCGTATCAAGTCGCATTGGCTCGACACCGCCCATGCTGGTGCGGTCACGGTGGTACGTGGCGCGATAGGCTTCGAACGACGAGAGGGATGCACCGTAGCTGTATTCCGACTGCAATGGGTTCGCCCGATCAATCACCGCACTGAGGAGGGAAGCGGTGCTCGACAACGCGACAATGACAGCGACCAGGCATACCGTGTAGCCGTATAACTGCGCAACGCGATTCGATCGATCCATTGTGTCTCCCTTGAGCGCGACCGTCGCCGCGATGACGAACCAGAGGACGCCAACCACGAGGATGAGCCCGATCCCGAGGATCCCGAACATCGAGCTTGCCGATGAAACACCAACGTTCACAAACGCTCCTGGTCAGGCTGGGGAATTGGCGTGCAACGTCAGCTCGCCGCTCCTTCCATTGTAATTGGGTCGTCGACAGCACCACCGCTCGCAAGGTTCTCAAGCCGACCGAGCTGTTTTCTTCCGGTTCAGCCAGTCCGCCATGGAGAAGACTCTCGATAACTTGGCTCAGTGCAGCCATGTCAGCAAAGGGGCGAAGGGATCCGCTGTCTGGGCCGCCATCGTTGGCGATTCTTGTCGGCACCGGCACCCAGGGGACGCAGACGACCAGTGCGAAGGCGGGCTCGGTTAGGAGCGCAGATTCGCGTGCAGCGGCGTCTCGGCGGTATCGGGGTGAGGGCGATTCACGTCAGCGCCGCGCGATTGAGAGTCCAAGGGGCCAGCTCCGCGCGACTTCGCACCGGCGGATTGCGTTCAACACCAGATTGTGCCGCGTCTGCGCGCGGCACGAATCTTTACTTCGTTATGCGCCTTGGTCCGCATGCAGCAGTCTTTCTTCGAACATCGCGCTCAGTGTGCGCGAAAGCTCGCGGTACGCTGGATCATCCACCGCGAAGTGAATGCGGATCCCTTTCCACTCTGTCGAAGGCATCTCCAGATGAA
>JANOKE010000370.1:0-11938 GCA_031419135.1 Gemmatimonadaceae bacterium | reverse complement strand
GCGATGCACGTCACGTGCTCCTGGCAGGCCCGCTCAATCCGGCGGCTACTGACCACGCCACGCGAGTACGCGAACAGCACCACCTTCAACAACATCGCCGGGGGAAACGCCGGTGCGCCGGTCGCGTCATTCCGATACCGGATGTCGAAATGCGAGAGGTCCACCTCGCGATCGAGCAGGGGATTCAGCGCGTGCTCAAACGTCCCGGGCACCAGCTGGCGCGCCAAGTCGACCTGCAAACATCGGGGATTGGTATCGATGTATTTGTCGCGGGCCATGGCGGGCTCTCGACAGCGCGTCGAAACGGCATCACCTTCGATGCAGCTGACACCCACTACGCCGCGCTGAGTTCCGTTTCCACATCGGTCTGTGCGGTGGCTTTTCCTACAGCCTCGTTATGCAGTCACATAGATGATGGAGATCGGTTACTTGAACACCTCGCCTCGAACGGCGGCTGTGGTTGGATTTGTCGGCGGCGGCGCCATCGGTGGCTGGAGCCTCGTGGGGATGTACACCAACATCCCGTACGGCACGTGGGATCTCGGTCGTACGGGTGTGTTCCTCGTCTTCCTCGGCGCACTCACGGTGTTGGCGGCAGTCGCAAGCAGCCGAGGCTGCGCGGTGAGAGCGACGTTGCGCTTGGTGGCAGTGTCGGCGAGTTGTGGCGCGGCCCTCGCCTTCGCGACGCACGTTGTATCCACTGCAGTGTTCGCGGACCGCATTGTCCAGGTTCCCGAATTCATCCGTGACTACACTTACCACGGGTTTGCCACGCCGGCGTTGTACTTTGAGGCCAACTATGCGGGCCTGGTCCAACTGCAGGCGTTCTCCTGGGCGATCGGTGTGATTGCCCTCACCGGCGCTGCCACGATTCTCGGTCGCACGGCGAGCCGACTTATCTCCGCGCGTGCTGCATAACAAGCGCGTGAAGCTGGCCCCGCATACTCTTGGCGGATGGCGCCAGCACGCTGCGCGCGCTGGCGCTTCGTTGACATGCGGGGCAGCTTACGCGCAGGTCGTTAGGCGGACATGCACGCCGCGATCCGTGCACAGCGTGGACGTGTCACGGGGGTGGCGCTCGCGATCGTCGAGAGCGTGCGACGAGACGGAGCGCGCCGCCGCCACACACGGGACAGTGGCGCACCGCCGGGATCGCGACGAGGCGCACGTCGGCGACGCGTGATGTTTCGCCGTCCACATCCGAGTGCCCATCCATTCACAACCCGTCCAGTCGGTAGAGGCGTTGCGTGTATCGCGGCACCACAGTGGGGTCGTTGCGCTCAATTCCATTGGGGCGGCCGCCAGCTCGGAACGTTTCAACCGCGGCGCTTGCTCCAATTCTCAACCTCAACGTTCTTGAAACGTGCAAAATCCTTCACGTTCAAGGTGATGAGGACCACGTCATTCACGAGAGCGATGGCGGCAATCTGGCCGTCGACGTACGGGGCCGGTCGCCCAGACCCTCGAGCCGCGCGCGCTCGTGACCATGCCAATGTGCCGCGAGTTCGTCATACGCGAGTACTGGGAACGATGCCAGGACCACGTCCTGCGGGTACGTCTCCAGCGCGTCCCGTCGTTTGCCGCGGGGCAGTCGGTGACACCCATAGGTGAGTTCGTGCCCAAACGGGAGCCGCCATTCCGCACTCATGCCCGCTGGATTCCAAACGTCTGACAATGTCCGCATTGGGCGCGTTCGATATCGGCGAGGACACGATGCTCGTGTCGAGCAGATATCGAAGGTTCACAGCACAACCTTGCGACCGGTAGCCGTGTCCCGCGTCACATTGAGGACGGTCCCATCAAGCCGAACGGCACTCGGCGCATGCGTCTTGAGGAAACGCTTGTAACGCATCCCTGAACGACGCGCACTCGCCGCGAAGCCGCGCGAACGCTTCCAACGAGACGACGACGGCAACCGCTTTGCCGCGTCGCGTCAACGCAATCTCCTGACCGGCTTCTGCCTGATCGACGATGGTCGGGAGATTCGAGCGCGCCTCAGCGATGGAATATCGTTTGGCCATGCTCTACTGTACATCACGATGTACATGCTCGCAAATCGAATCGCCCGACACCGCTTCGCAACCCGCGTGGCGCGCCCGAGGCCTGAGTCGGCGTCAGGGAGAGCGGTGGCTAATCGACCGGTGTCCGCGTTAGCGTTCCGGACCGGCTCCACAGGCCGACACCATCCCCCCAAACGCACGTGAATCAATGTCCACGTCACTCCCCGCGTCGCTGCGTATGCCCCTGTTGGTGCTCGCACGTCGCACCGGCGCTCTGGCGCTGCTCACTGGCTGCTCGGTCGTGGCACAGGCGCCACCACAAGCGGCGACGACAACTGCCGCGTTGCCCAAGGTGCTGGTGATCGCAACCGGCGGAACGATTGCCGGTGTGCAGGACGCACCGGGAACACTGGGTGGCTACCGCGCCGGCACGCTGCCCGCTGAGCAGATCATTGCCTCGGTACCCGAGCTGTCCAAACACGCAGTCATCGAGGCGGAACAGTTCTCCAACGTGGCCAGCACGGCCATCACCCCCGCGCAATGGCTGGCGTTGTCCAAACGCATCGAGACCGTGTTGCGCGAGCGAAAGGATCTGGTCGGCGTTATCGTGACCCATGGGACTGATCGGCTCGAGGAGACGGCGTTCTTCCTCTATCTCACCGTGCGTTCTGACAAGCCGGTGATTGTTGTCGGCGCGCAGCGCCCGGCCACTGGCATCAGCGCCGATGGACCCATCAACCTGCTGGCCGCCGTGCGCACCGCTGTGTCGCCACAGGCCGTTGGCAAAGGTGTGATGGTGGTCATGGACGATCGAATTCTGTCGGCGCGCGAAGTCCGCAAGCTCTATCAACGCACCGGCGGATTCTCCGGCGGAGAAATGGGAATGCTCGGCGTGGTTGGCGCGAACGGTCCCGAGTTTCTCTTTGCACCGGTGCGGAGACATGGCGAGCAGAGCGAGTTCGACATGCGGAAGGTGGACTCGTTACCGCAAGTGGAGATGGCGTTCAGCTATCCTGGCGGCACCGGTCCGCGCTTTGACAAGCAACCAGCAGGCATCGCCGTGCAGAGCAATGGGTTCACGCGCGCCGAGTCGGAGACATACACCGCACTGCGGCGGGCGGGCGTGGTGGTGGTGACAGTGTTTGCCGGCGGCGACAACATGAGCGGGGTGGGTCGCGGCGGCGGCGGGCCCAGCTCTGATAGTACGCAGCGTGTTGCGGTTCGGCGCGATTCCACTGGCGCCAACGAGTTACGCGCGGATTCGACGAGAACGCCGCGCGCGACGACGGATTCCGTGCGAATACCGCCGGCGCCACCAATGGTGACAGCGCAGCATCTCACGCCGGCCAAGGCGCGCATCCTGCTGATGGTCGCCCTCACGCGCACTAAAGACCCGCGCGAAATTCAGCAACTCTTTCAGCGATACTGAAGCGCAGCAGGGTGTGGCGAAGGTCGGGGGGCAGCAAACCCTCGCCATCGGCATCGAATCATCGCACATTTGAACGATGTCAGACTTACCGGACCCCGTCCGCGCGCTGCCGCCATCCGTGCTCGCTCAGATCGCCAGTCACGCCGGCGAGGAACGAATGGAGTGGTACGCTATGACCCCGGCAGCTCGATGGGCCGCAACGAGTGCCCTGTGGTCCACTTTCAAAGCGCTCGGAGGCTCCATTGATCCTGACCCCGATCCAGAGCGCGTTGGAGACGCTCCGCGACTTCGAAGTTCCAACGCTGATGATCGGCGGCCAAGCGTGCATCCTCTACGGCGGGGCCGAGTTTAGCCGCGATCTCGACCTCATGATCGCCGCCGCGCCAGTGAGTGTCGAGCGACTCGGGGCTGCTCTCGCGGCACTCGGGGCAGACGTCATCGCCGTTCCATCGTTTCAACCGGAACTCCTTGAGCGCGGGCATGCCGTCCACTTCCGATGCGGTCGTCACGATGTCGCCGGTCTCCGTCTCGACCTGATGACGAGACCACCGCGCCTCGCAGACCTCGACGCTGTTTGGGAACGCCAAGTGGTGTTCGACCTCGACATTGGCCCAGTATCGGTCGTCGCACTCGAAGACCTGATCGCGACGAAGAAAACTCAACGTGACAAGGATTGGGCGACGATCGGCGAGCTGGTCGCAGCCGACATGGTCGCTCACCGGTCCCACGCGGATGACGTGCGAGTTGAATTTTGGCTGCGGGAGGCTCGCGAGGCCGACACGCTTATCGAGCTGGCGTTGAGGTTTTCTGAAATCGCAGTTGCCATCGAGCCTTCGCGTCCACTGCTGCGCGCCGCCTTGGACCGCGACCGGTACCCGCTCGAACTGGAGTTGGCCAAAGAGCAAATCCTTGGCAAGGAAGCCGACCGGCAGTACTGGGCTCCACTGCGAACAGAGCTTGAGACCATGCGCCACGAACTTCGAAGACTGGGCAGTCCGTGACTTTGTTGCGAACTCAGAACTCGCGCACCCGTATGTTGCGCAGCGTCAGCGCGCCGTTGTGGTCACCCTGTATCGCAATGTGTCCGGCGCGACCACGTCCATACTTGGTCCACACCTTGAACTTGCTGCCTTGCACCTTGGCTTCCCAGTCGGGGCTCCACAGTTCGTACTCCAACAGCTTCGTACCATTCAGCCAATGCTCAACATGCGCACCCTTCGCCACAATGCGCGTGCTGTTCCACTCACCGGCCGCCTTGACAATGCCAACCGGTGGTGCGTACAAGCCGTACGCGGCACCCGCCGAAGTCAGCCGGTTTCTCCCGTCGGGCGCGTTGGCGTCGTCAAGCAGTTGGTACTCAGGCGCGCTCCAGTACACGCGATCAAACTCTTCGCTGCCACGATAAAAGAGCCCGGAGTTGCCACCCTTCTCGAGCTTCCAGTCCATTTCAAACTCGAAGTCGGAAAACGCGTCACGGGAGATGATATCTACCGTGCTTTTGACCTTGCCAAGGGTGCCGTCGGCGATGGTCCAACCGGAAGGCATCGTGTCCATCTTGTAACCGCGCCAGGCGCTGGCGGTTTTCCCGTCAAACAATGTGCGCCACTCACCGCGTTTGGCCTGAGCAGAACTCGACTTCGCGGTGGTCATGCAGCCCGTCAGGGCCAGCACGGCGAGGAGAGTGAGACCGGCGATGTGACGGCGCATGGTGGTTGCTGGAAGTGAAAACCGCGATTGATTGTGTTGGCGCACTACGGCCACGTGAAGATATCCGTCGTCGGACTGCCACGTCGCGCCCGTGCAATCTGTATCGGCTCGCGCCAGAATGCCCGTCCGGTGATGCGGTAGGTCACGCGAATGTCGACGCCCCTGGCGTGTGTGTCGGCCACCAGCGGATACGCCACATCCACCCGCGCCACCGAACGCGACGCGCGCGGCACCGCCGCCAACAGACTCAGCCCCACGCTGCTGCGAAACCCGTCCTCCCCAAACGGGACTTTGGCCGCCCACATTTGCCCGGCATCAGCAAACCCGGCCAGCCCCCATCCGAGATAGCGCGAAATCCCCGGCATGTTCATGCGCTGCTCGCCACGCACAATCAGGCGACGACCGCCGCTCAGCCGTGATTCCACGTATCCACGAATACCGCTCTGCGCATCGGCAAACGTGAGCTGATACGGCACACTATCCGACGACGATCCGGCATACTCAACAGAAATAACGCGCGTCTGGCGTGCACTCGGATGGCTGTACCAGGCGAGTCGCCCACTCGCCACGCCGTCGCCCCAGCCGCCCGGATTCTGACGCGCTTCCGCTTGCACGCGCAAACCCACAAATGACTCGGTGCTTCCCACGCCAGTGTAAAAGTCGGCCGTCGCGAAGGTACGTCGATCGTCACCCGTAATGCCTTTCCCGATCGTGGTGGCCAGTTGCATGCCGCGCGCCACGTCCTGCACGCCCTCCAGTCCATCGAAGGCGCGAACCTTGACGAACGACAGGGCGCGCATCCCCAGCACGATCCCGGCACGCGTGCTGCGCTGTTCACCAAAACGACCCGTCAGCGCGATATCTGCCGTGTCAACGAATCCGCGGTCAGTGATCCGCACCACACCGTTGCCGGCGGTGCGATGCTCGAAGCTCATGAGCGCGCCCACCAGATACGTGACCCGCCCGATGGCATTGATGCGTATGGCCAGTCCGGCATCCGCGCGTTCACGAGAGGTCTGGACCGAGAATGCATCGCCAGCAGTGCGCGTGAACGATGTATAGCCATCATCCTTTACGTATCCTGCATATCCTGCCACATGCTGCAGATCGGTAAAGAATGATCGACCCAGTGAGAACTGTGTAAACGAGCCGAATGGAGTCTGCGCGAGATTCACGATCGCGAGATTGGGTCCGCCCAATACGTGGTAGTCGGCGAAGCGCACGCCGAAACCATCGCGGAATGCGCGGCCGTCGCGCCAGCGCAGCGCGGCCAGCCGACCCGAGCCACCGATGTTGCTGTTCCCCAGCTCAATGTCGTTGGGCTTCGATTCGCGCAGTCCGAGTCCGATGATCGGTCGGATGTCATCGATCGTCTCCACCTCGATACGCACCTGACCATCCACTTCGTCGAACACGCGAACCGTGGCATCGGCCAGATAGGGCTGCAGACGCAGCACGCGTTCCGATTCGGATCGGCGCCGTTCAGTGCACGGCCCGCCAGCACGTAGCTGGAGGAACGGGGCAACGGCAGTGGAGCGTGTTGGAACCCCCAGCAAAAGCGGTTGCAGCACCGCGCGCGCCCAACCCGGGGCGCGTTGCTTGTCCATGACGGTGCGTTCCGATCGACGAATCTCCACGCGGGAGATGGTACGCCCATCGCAGGGCACGATTCGCTCGGTCAGCGATAGGTCCTGTGCGGACGCCGAGGTCGCGGCAATGGCAACCAGCCAGAAGGCAATAAGACGCATGTCCGTAGCCTACTCGCTTCGCGGCGTCCCCGGAATATGCGCGCGGTCGGGTTCGCTGCCCGCAGGAGGAGGTTCGTACGCATATGTCAGCACCATGGCCACGATCCAACCGATCACGGTCCAGCCGAACAACAGATTGATCGCGGTAATTCTCCAGCGTCGCCCGCTCTGGCGTTTCCAGGCCAGCAAGGTTGGCAACACGTAGAGCAGCCCAACAACAACCAGCATGACTGCGCCTTTGGGAACACCACCGCCCTGATAGCGGGCAATAGAGTCGACGGGGTCGAGTTGCGTGACGACAGGCATGGCGCAATGTAGGCTCGATTGACCTACGTAGCGACGGAGCCCAACCGTACAGGCTGCGTGGCCTCGCGCTAGATTCTCGCACCACGTCCAATTCCAGCCCCGGAGCCTTGATGTCGTCTGACCGTCGCGAATTCCTGCAGCGCTTGACCATTGGTGGCGTTGCCATTGGCGCATTGCCCGCTTCGCTCACCGCAGCCGAGCCCGATTCATCGAGGGCCGCATTCAATGAGTTCGCGGCGCTCTCGCAGCAGCCGGCCGCACCGACCTTCGACGTCTCCTGGACACAGAAGCTCACCGGCAAGTACAAGACCGTGTTTGACGTTCCGGCGATTAACGGAGGCAGCGGCGTGTGGCGCGCCGGCATGTGGGTGAATCACTACAAGGACGTGCTCAAGTCCCCACCAACGGACCTGAATGCGGTGATTGTGATTCGTCATGCGGCGATCTCGCTCATCATGAACCACGAATTCTGGAACAGCTACGACATTGCCAAAGAACACAAGGTTCGCCATCCCATGACGGACAAGAAGACCACGCGGAATCCGGTGCTCATGACCACCGAAGAGGATCAGCTGCCACCTGTTTTTGCGAGCTACGCCCTACCCAAACAGATAGAAGGTGGCGCCATTGTGCTCGGCTGCGATCTGGCGTTCGCGCAAATGGTATCGATGGTGGCCAAGCGAGAGAATCTCAAAGGCGCTGAAGCGCGTGCCAAGGCGCTTGCCATGGTGGTGCCAGGCGTGATCTTGCAGCCCAACGGCATTTTTGGCGTCACGCTGGCGCAGCACCACGGCTGCGTGTTCGTGGCTGCATCGTAGGACAACTTTGATTTTACCGCAGGGGACGCGGAGAACATCGCGCAGAGCGAGTTCGAAGGATCTCACCGCGAAGGACGCGAAGGTCGCCAAGGACGACGATGATGAACAAACCGTTCCTTGGCGTCCTTTGCGACCTTCGCGGTTGAATTCGGTTTTTGGTATTTCTCCGCAGTTGTTCCCGCTGCGTCCCCTGCGGTAAAATCAGTTGCAGTTCACACGGCGTCCGACAAACTCGAAAACGTAAAATCCCGCACCTTGATCGGCGGCATGTAAATCGCACCGCCCGCCCCAAGTGCCTCCGACGCGTTGATGCGAATCGTCGAACCCATGGCCTGCAGGTTGTTCAGGAAGAAGATCGGCGATTCGTTGAACCGGAAGTTCTTGATGGGACGCGTGACCTTGCCGTTCTCAATCAGGAACGTGCCGTCGCGTGTCAGGCCCGTGTACAGAATCGTGCGCGGATCTACTGCGCGGATATACCAAAAGCGCGTCACGAGAATGCCACGCTCGGTATCCCGCACCATTTCGGGAACTGACGACGTGCCGCCCAGCATGCGCAGCGAGCGCGCACCAAAACCGCCGGCCACCCGCGTGGGCTGAACGCCCTGCTTCTGCGCCCAGAACCGGTCGTAGTTGAGATTCTTCACCACACCACTCTCGATCCATGTCACTTTCTCCAGCGGCAGCCCGCTGCCATCAAAGCCGCCCGTGGCGCTGGGCGCGTCTTCGGGGTCGGTGATCAGCGTGACCCGTTCGTCCACCACTTTCAAGCCGATCTTGTTGCCGCCGCCGGCCTTGGAAAAGAACGACCGCCCTTCATCGGCCGCGCGTGCCTGCATAGCGCCGGCAATGAGCTGCACGAGATTGCCCACGGCGGTCGGTTCGAGAATCGTGGTGTAGCGCCCGGGCTCGATGGCCACCGGCGAGCGCGATGTTTTCGCCTTCTCCACCGCCGTCGCCGCCACCTGCCGCGCGTCGATATCAGCGAACGACGTACCGTCGCTGCACGCCCATCCCGACCCCGTGCCATCGGGTGAACGCACCGTGGCCGTCATCGTCACGTTGGCGCTGGCATCGTAGGCGAACAGTCCCTTCGAATTCGCCAATGCCACCGCACTCGCACGACACTCAATAAACCCGGTCGCAATCAGGTCGTTGGCGCGGGCCAACTCGGTGACCAGCTTCGCGGCCGCCGCACGCTCGGCAGCTGACGGCAGCGCAATCACGCGATCACGGGCCGCCGGATAATTCTGCTGCGACAACTCCGGCATACGCTCGGGATTTGGCGGCACCAGCTTCGCAATTTCGTTTGCCTGCTGCGCGGCCGCCGCCAGCGAGGCGTCATCCAACCGGTTGGTGGACACGCTGGCACTGCGATTGCCCACAAATGCCGTAATGGTCACGGTGGTATCGCGATTCTCACCCGAGGTCGTAACCTGATTCAGGGCAAAACGCGTGTCGGCGCGCGCACTGCTGCTGATGTTCACCCGCGTCTCTTCCGCCGCCGAGTTCTTGAGCGCGCGCTGCGCAATTTCCTGCGCCTCGGCGCGCGACAAGATGTTTACCGGCGCGAACAACGAGGCCGGTCCGAAAGACTCCCCGTGCCGACTCATGCCCGTCTCCCGGTATTGATGATGTTCACCTGCCCGAACAGCGACGGCACACAGCCGTGACTGACGGAGTTGGATTGTCCCGGTTGACCCTTCGCATCGCCGAACGCGCCACCCAGCACGTAACTGCGTGGACCACCAATGGCTTTCAGCGAGCCCCAGAAGTTGGGGGTGCGGAACTGATAGGCGACGTCCTTCAGCATCCCAACGATCTTGCCGCCCTTGATCTCCCAGAACACCTGACCGGCAAATTGGCCGTTGTATCGCTGTTGATCGATCGAGAACGAACCATCCCCGTAAATGGCGATGCCTCGATCGATTTTGGCAATCATGCTTTCCCATGTGTCGTCGTTCCGGCCAGGCTGCAGACTTACGTTGGGCATGCGCTGGAACTGCACATCGGCCCAACTCTGGGCGTACGAACAGCCATAGCTGCGTACCGGCTTGCCAACCTTTTTGTAGTAGTCGGCCATCAGCGTGGCCTGCTCACGCGTGGTTTGATAGTCCACGAACAGGCCATCCTTTACGATGTCAAACTTCGTGGGCTTCACCGCTTCGTCGTCCCATCCAATGGCGCCCAATGAGCCCGGCTGTTCGCGGTCGCCCACAATATTCATCAGTTCGGTGCCGTACTTGAGCTTGCCCAACACCTGATCCGGCGGCGCCACAAAACTCGTGCCCGCATAGTTCGCCTCAAAGCCCAGCGCACGATCGAGTTCGGTGGGATGCGCGATGACTTCGTGAATCGTGAGCCACAGATTCGAGGGATGCAGCAGCAAGTCATATCGACCCGGTTCTACCGGCTTCGCACTGAGTTTCTCCACCGCCCATTCGGCATATTGCGGCGCGCGATCAGCCAGCTTCGCGTTCAGCACATGCTCATAGCCCAGTCCCATCGGGGCAATGTCCGTGCTGTCCACCGACTGGAAGTCGGTCCGATCGGCCGACACCGCCGACACCGACATCGACGGTGACGTGCGATAGATGGTCTGCACGATGTACGAACCGTCGCTGGTCATCAGCGATTTCTCTTCGCGCAAGAAGAACATCGACGCGCTGGCCGTTTGGATCCCTTTTACCTTCAGTGCCGCTTCGGTAGCGGCCAATAACACCGCGACCTTGTCGGGCACGGCGACGGTGAATGGATCGGTGGTGATTGGACTCTTCCAGGTGCCAACTTGATTGCCCGCGGTGGGCGCCAGTATCACCGGCCGCAATTGACTGGCTCGATTCGCCTTTGCCTGGTCGAGCGCCGCGCGCGCAATGGCAGCGACGGAATCCCGCGTGAGTTGGCTGGTGGCCGCAAAGCCCCAGGCCCCATCGACCAGCGTGCGCACACCCATGCCGAATGTGTCGGTGTCGCTCACGCCCTGCACAATGCGATCGCGCACGTTGACGTTCTGCTGGCGCCGCGCCGCAACACGCACATCGGCATACGATGCGCCACCCGACTTGGCGACGTCGATTGCATGCTGCATCAGCGCCTTGATGGCGGGATCGTCAACCGTGGGGGCGTCGGCTGCCACGTGAATGAGACCGGATGCAGAGAGTCGTTGACTGGCAACGAGCGTACCGGCGGCAACCACTGCGGACGTTTTCAGGAAATCGCGTCGCGATCGGGTCACGGGGAGGTCCAGGGAGGAGGAACTGTGAAAGGGTGACCGGACAGGGCGGTCACGCTGTTGTGAAAGTACATTACCATGATTCTCAACCGCCTGCCCCTCCGCCTGCGAATGCGTCGGACATCCGCATCTTTGCTGCTGGCTGCCGCATGGGCGACACTGAGCGCCTGTGACACGTCGGCGAAGTCGCCTGTCGAGCCGTCCACTCCTGCCGGCATCACTGGACGCATTACATCGGTCGTGCCCGTGGGGAATTTCCGCGGCACGATTCGTGTCGAGGCGAATCCCGGAAGCCCGTCGAGTGGCGACAAGGCCATCGTGACCGTCACAGGCGCGACCACCATTCTGCTTGTCTCCCGTGCTGAGGGCGAGTTTCGCCTGCTGCAATCGGGTCAGTGGGTGCGCGTGTGGTTTGACGGACCAGTTGCCGAGTCGTATCCGGTGCAGGGGACCGCGGCGACGGTGGTGATCGATTCCGCGGGCACGTCCTTGATGAATCGCGTGGCGCGATAGGGCTGGGTGCGGCGTCGAAGGGCCGGTGCGCTGCGAACCGATTGGAGCTGTGAGGGATTGGAGGGGAGAGGGATTGGAGGAAGGGGTGAGGGGAGAGGGTGAGCAAGTGAAGGGTTGAGCGTTGGAGGAGTGCGCGGCGAGGGCAGTGGGTTTGCTCTACCCTCGCCGCTCACCCCTCCAACGCT
>JANOKE010000369.1:0-1993 GCA_031419135.1 Gemmatimonadaceae bacterium | reverse complement strand
CTCAATCCGGTAGAGCCGCGCGATCAGTTGCAGCGGGTAGGCCACGCGGCAGTCGCTCTCCTGCAGATCCACCAACCGCCGACGCGCATGCGCCCAACAGCCCACTTCCACGGCGGTGCCCGCTTGCCCGTTGTAGACGCGGTCAAACACACTCGCCGCATCGGCCTGCACGTACCCGTCGCGGCCACGCAAGAAGTCCCACGGACCCGTCGCGCCCTCTCCCGTGGGCGCGTACGTGTAGACCACGTTCGTGACATCCCCCACGTAGCACCAGATGGTGCCCTTCTCAATGTTCTCCGCACTCGTCGGGTCCAACACCTTGAGCCCCGTCGCGTCGGTCCCAATCACGTAGGCGTTCTTCACGCGCTGCTCCAGCACCGCCACAATCGGCGCGACCCGATCGGCCACCGCCGCGACCCAGTCCGCCATCGTGGACACGGCGATCGTCGCGCCACTGCGTTCATAGATGCCTGCAAGCCGGGTGAGCGGCGTGTGGTCCGCATATTTGCTCACCACGACGTGCGCGAGCAGTGAGGCATCGGCGCTCCGCTGGTCCAGGACGGTCGTCGGTCCGTCCGCCGTGGTCACGCTGTCCTTGCAATAGCCGCACGCGTATTTGTGCAGCTGGTGCTCGTGGATCACGAATCGCGCGGGCACGTATTCCAGGATCTGCCGATCGTCGTGACCGATGCGTTGCTGCTCCCGACCACACGTCACGCACGGCTTCGCGGACTCCGGGACATCGTGCGTGTGGACCTGGCGTTCGACGTGCTCGCTTGTGCGCCACGACCGCCGCTCGCGGCGCGGCGTGGGGGACGCCGCGTCGGCCCGCGCGATCTCCTGCGTGAGCGCCGCATCCTCCCGCGCTTCAGACTCGGGATCCATTTCGGCGTGCGGTGTCTGCTTCAGGAGCTCTTCCAACAGGAGCGCGAGTTGCTCCGCGTTCGTACGCTCCGAGCGTTTGCCGATGCCCGCCATGCGGAGTTTCGCCACGAGGAGTTCCAACGCGCTGCTCTGCTGCAACACGGCGGCGAGCGCGGACAGCGCATACTCCATCCCGTCCGCATGACGGCCGTCCTTGTGCAGATCCTCGACGGCGCTCCGGACGTGCGCGAGCGCGACACCGCCAGACCCCTTCGGTAGGGTCGTCACGCGCGACGGGCTCTCGCCATGAACGAAGGACGCGGGCGCGGTCATCGCGTCGTCCTGCGCGTGGGCTGCACCCCGTGCGCGCGCCAGAGGCGCGCAATCGTCGCATGATGATGGCCCGTGACCTGCGCCATCAGCCGCGTGCTCCAGTGCGTGCGCGAGGGCGGCGTGGTGTGCAGGGTGCGATCGATAATGGCGGCGGCTTCGGCGAGGGTGATGTGTGTCGGGCGACCCGAACGGGGCCGGTCCGTCACAAGAGCGGCGAGGCCACCGGCCTCATAGCGGTCGAGCCACAAGGTCACCGTCGGTCGCGACACGCCGAACCGCGCGCAAATGCCACTGCCGGACTCCCCCTCTGCGGACGCGAGCACGATGTGCGCCCGTTGGACCACCCGGGGCGCGCTGGTCCGCGACCGCGTCAGTCGCTGCAGGCGGACGCGATCTCCGGGGCGCAGGCCCACCGTGCGTATGGGAAGTGGCATGGGACATGATAACACTCGCCCTCGTATTACGCAAGAGACTTAAGCGACAATACTGGAGGTATTCTGCAGCGCGCTGCGCCGGTTCGCGCGCGCAGGCCCTCGTGCGCGCGCGGAGGGCGCCCAACCAACGTCAACGTATTCGCCGCCACCAACCAGGCCCTCGTGCGCGCGCGGCGGGCGCTCCGGCCTGATCACGGGGCCGCGCGGCGCTCACGCTCGGGCTCACGCGCATGGTCAGGCGCATGCGGCGTGCGGTACCATCGCGGCTGACGACGGGCATGGCGAAGATCCAGCCCCTCGAGCATGAGCGTCAACTCCCCGGAGTCCACCTCCACATGCCGCCGGCCTGCCGTTGGCTCCAT
>JANOKE010000368.1:0-1071 GCA_031419135.1 Gemmatimonadaceae bacterium | reverse complement strand
AAATACCATCACCTTGCAGGAACAGTTGGTCACGAAGGACTTGCCGTTTCTGCAACGCGCGCTGAGCGATCAGTCGGTGCGTTTCGCGCTGCTCAAGGGATGGCGCAACTATCTGTGTCTGCAGCGACTCGAGCAGGCGCGCGGGGGAGGGGCCGCGCTGTTCGACGAGAGCATGACGGCCGACGTGGAGCTCATTGCGCGATGGGCCGAGCGAACCACCGACGGTTCGCTGAGCGACCTGCCAACGACTCCGCGCAATGAGGTGTGGGATGAGGTTGCCGCCGAACCCGATTTGTGTGGTCGACTCAAGTGCACGTTCTACGACAAGTGCTTCCTGTTCAAGGCGCGGAAGGAGGCGGCTTTGGCCGATGTCGTGGTGGTGAACCATCATCTGCTGTTGTCAGATGTGGCGGTGCGGCGCGTGTCGCAGAACTGGGACGACGCGGCCGTACTACCTGCCTACAAGCGACTGGTGATCGACGAGGGTCATCATCTCGAAGACGCGGCCGCGTCGCACCTGGGTGCATCGGTGACGCGGCGCGCATTGGTACGCCTGTTCGCGAGACTCGAGCGCCGCGGCAAAGGACTGTTGCCCGCGCTTGAAGCCCGTCTGCGCGGCTGGAGCGATTTGCTCAGCACGGCGAGTCTTGATCTGGTGCAGGAAAGGCTCGTGCCCAGTGCCGCCACTGCCCGCGATCGTGCGCAACTCCTGTTTGAGTTGCTCACCGTGATGATGGCCGAAGAAAACGTGAGTGTATTCAGATTTACCGAGGCCTTCGAACAGCACCCTGCCTGGACGGGCGGCGTGGAGGTAACGCTGGCCGACTTGCTGATCGAGATCGCCGCACTCGCCGACGGCTTGCGACTCATTCGGGAGCGGTTGGAAGCCGATGAGAAAAAGAGCGAGGAGCTGGCGCCGTTACTGGGTGAGGTGCGTGGCGTCTCACGCCGTTTGGCCAACGCGGGCGACGCCTTGGCGCGCGCGCTGCGCACACCGCCGTCCGGTGCGCCAGTGGTGCGCTGGCTCGAACTCACGGGCAGGCCCGGCCCAGAACGCAATCTGGCGTTGCA
>JANOKE010000367.1:0-16660 GCA_031419135.1 Gemmatimonadaceae bacterium | reverse complement strand
GAGACGCGCAGCGGATCGCGAAGCAGCGGGTTTGGAACGAGACCGAGGGGAAGCGCATTGTCGCGACATGGCGCCGGAGTGGCGTGTCCCGCGCCGCGTTTCGGACGGCGCACCGCCATCCCGGTGCACCGGCTGTACCATTGGCTCACGAAGGCGGGACCGCGCAGCCGCTTGGACACAATCCCAATTCGTCACCTACTCCCTTCCGTCGGCGCCAATTGAACCGCCTTCCGCACTCGGCTATGATTCGTGACCGCGCCACCCCCTGTCACGTATCGTCCAAGTTCCAATTCTATGCCGACTTACGAGTTCCGTTGCCCCGACGGTACGATCATCGAACGGATTTACCGAATCGCCGAAGCGCCGACCGAGATCCCCTCACCAAACGGCGACGGGATGGCGGTTCGCATCATCTCCGGCGGCGCCGCGCTCCTGTTCAAGGGATCGGGTTTCTACATCACCGACTACGGCAAGGACGGCAAGAAGGACCAGCGCGCGGCGGCAGCCGGTGACAAGGGATCGTCAGGCTCATCCGACGGTGGCGGCGCGAACAAAAGCGAAAGCAAGGGTGAAAGCAAAAGCGAGAGTAAGCCCGAGAGTAAGCCCGAGAGCAAGAGCGAGAGCAAGAGCGAGAGCAAGGGTGACAGCAAGGGTGACAGCAAGAGCGAGAGCAAGTCGGCCGAGAGCAAGCCCGCCGCCAGCGCGCCGCCGTCACCCAAGAGCGACTGACCGCCGCGACTTCGTCTCCCGCGACCAACCGCCCGTGAATCAGGCCGAAGTTCTGCGCGCCGGCATCGCGCACGCCGCGCGGGCATTGGGTGCGCCCGATGACATCGCTCCGGTGCTCGAGCGTCCGCGCGATCCTGCGCACGGCGACTGGGCCACCAACGTCGCCATGCTGCTCGCCAAGCCACTGGGTCGGAAACCTCGTGACATCGCGGAGGCCTTGGCTGTAGCGATGGATTTACCGAGCCTCGGCGTGAAGAGCGCCGAGATCGCCGGCCCGGGATTTCTGAATTTCCGACTCGACGCCGGCTACCTCGCCAAGGGCCTGCTGCCGATTCTCGCCGATCCAACCAATTGGGGACATCTCGACATCGGTCACGGCGGGCGAGCGGTTGTGGAGTTCGTGTCGGCAAATCCCACGGGTCCGTTGCACGTTGGACACGGAAGACAAGCCGCACTGGGCGACGCGATCAGCACCTTGCTCACGTGGACGGGATGGCGCGTCGATCGCGAATTCTACTACAACGACGCGGGCGCGCAGATCGCGAATCTCGCCCGCAGCATCCAGGCGCGGGTCGTCGAGTTGGCCGGGCAGCCACTCGACATTTCCGACGGTGGGTATCACGGCGAGTACATTCGCGAAATTGCACAGGCCTATGTCGCGCAACACCAGGGCGACGCCGCCAAACACGATCTCGACAGCATGCGCACCTTTGCCGTGGCTGCGCTGCGCCACGAACAGGATCTCGATCTGCAGGCGTTTGGCGTCGACTTCGACACGTATTATCTGGAAAGTTCTCTCTATGCCGACGGGCGTGTCGCGAAGACCGTCGCGGCGCTGGGCGAATCCGGATACAGCTTTGAGCAGGACGGCGCACTGTTCCTGCGTACCACGGCCTTCGGTGATGACAAGGACCGTGTGATGAAAAAGAGCGATGCGAAGGGAGGAGAGTTCACCTACTTCGTGCCCGATGTGGCGTACCACGTCACGAAGTGGGAACGCGGGTATCAGCGCGCGATCAACGTGCAGGGTGCCGATCATCACAGCACCACCACCCGCGTGCGGGCCGGCCTGCAGTCGCTGGGCATCGGGATCCCTGTCGGCTATCCCGAATACGTGCTGCATCAGATGGTGACTGTGATGAAGGGCGGCGAGGAAATGAAGATCTCCAAACGCGCCGGCGCCTATGTAACCGTGCGCGACCTCATCGACGAAGTGGGGCGCGATGCCGTGCGATTCTTTTTCCTGATGCGCCGCGGTGACTCGCAACTGGTGTTCGATGTCGATCTTGCCCGCAGTCAGTCGGAAGAAAATCCGGTCTACTATGTGCAGATGGCGCATGCCCGGATGTGTGGCATCTTTCGCGTCGGAGCGATTGATGCGACCGCGGTGAGTGCCGAAGGCGTTGACCTCGCGGTGCTGGCCGAGCCGGCCGAACAGGAACTCATCAAGCAGCTGCTGGACTTTCCGTCAATCGTGCGCAGTGCGGCCGAGACGCTCGAGCCGCATCGCATCGCGGCCTGGTTGCAGGAAACGGCGCGCGCGGCACACACCTGGTATCACAAGCATCACGTCCTTGGTGAACCCGAGGCGATTACCAGCGCCCGACTCGTGCTGGCGCGCGCCACGCAGCTGGGACTCGCGTCCGGCCTGCGCATTCTTGGACTTTCTGCGCCGGAGCGCATGTGAGCGTGAGCAATGCCAATACGGTGCTGGTGGTGGGGTCGGTCGCTCTGGATTCGGTTGAAACGCCATTTGGACGTGCCGACGATGTGCTGGGCGGATCGGGCACGTTCTTCTCGTCGGCCGCGTCGCACTTCACGCCGGTGCAGCTGGTCGGCGTCGTGGGCGATGACTATCCCATCGAGAAACTTGAAGCCCTGCGGGAGCGCGGCGTCGATATCTCCGGCGTTGAACGTGCGGCCGGGACAAGTTTCCGGTGGCGTGGTCGCTATCGGCACGACCTGAATTCGGCCGAAACGCTCGAGACACACCTCGGGGTGTTCTCGCACTTCCGTCCCAAGATACCGGAGGCCTTCCGGCGCGCGCCGTTCGTGTTCCTCGCCAATATCGATCCGCGCCTGCAGCTACAGGTGCTCGAGCAGGTTGAAAAACCGCGGCTGGTGGCTTGCGACACCATGAATTTCTGGATCGAGTCCCGTCGTCCGGAACTCGTGGAATTGCTCGGGCACGTAGATCTCATCACGCTCAACGACGGCGAGGCGCGTCAACTCACCGGCCTCACGAACCTCGTGCAGGCGGCGCGGTGGATTCTCGACAAGGGACCGAAGCACGTGCTCATCAAGAAGGGGGAACATGGGGCGTTCATGTTTACACACGACAGTGTATTTTTCGCGCCCGCGTATCCGCTCGAGTCGGTGTTTGATCCAACCGGTGCCGGCGACTCGTTCGCGGGCGGTTTCATTGGCTCGCTCGCTGCCACGGGCGACTTGAGCGATCGCGCAATGCGCCGGGCGGTGGTGGTCGGATCGGCGATGGGATCGTTTGCCGTCGAAAAGTTTTCCAACACGCGATTGCTCGAGATCACGCGCGCCGACATCGACGCCCGCGTGCAGGAGTTCCGCCAATTGGTTGCGTTTGACGCAAACCTCAACGCATGACCGCCATGGGTGGCGTGCCAATGGACTATCGCTCGGCGGGTGTTGACATCGATGCGGCCGATGACGCGAAGCATCGGCTCGCCAAACTGGTACAGTCCACGATGACGGCCGGTGCACGCGGTGCCTTCGGCGGATTTGGCGGCATGTTTCGCGTACCGGAGGGCTATCGCGCACCACTGCTGGTGGCCAGCGCCGACGGGGTGGGCACGAAAATCAAGCTGGCGATTGAAAGTGACCGCCACGACACGATCGGACACTGTCTGGTCAATCACTGCACCAACGACATTCTCGTGCAGGGGGCCGTGCCGCTGTTCTTTCTCGACTACGTCGCCTTCGGCACGCTCGTGCCATCGGTCGTCGAAGCGGTCGTGAGCGGGGTTGCCGCGGGCTGTCGTGAGAACGGCTGTTCGCTGATCGGCGGCGAAACGGCGGAGATGCCCGGCGTCTACACGCCCCCCGACTACGATCTGGCGGGCTTCGTAGTGGGTATCGTCGAAGAAACCGCCGTCCTGGGCAGCGAACGGGTGGAGCCGGATGACGTGATGGTGGCGCTGGCCAGTGATGGACTGCACACCAATGGCTACTCGCTGGCCCGACGCATCGTCGCCGACCGGCTGCAACTCGGTCCGCACGATCCGTTTCCCGACGCGGCAGGAGCGACCGTCGCCGACGTGCTGCTGAAAGTGCATCGGTCGTATCTGGCGTGTCTCAGACCACTGCTCTCGGACATTCATGCGATGGCGCACATTACTGGTGGCGGGCTACCGGGAAATCTCAACCGAGCACTTCCTCCAACGCTCGACGCCGATGTGATCTCCAGCACGTGGACCGTCCCCTCATGGTTCCGGGTACTCGAAGAGGCGGGCAGCGTTCCGCGTTTCGAGATGTACCGGGCTTTCAACATGGGAGTGGGAATGGTGGTCATTGTATCGTCGGACAACGCGCGCCGCGTGCTGCAACGCGCACACGACTGCGGCATCGCCGCGTGGGAGCTGGGACGATTGGTGCCCGGATCTGGCCGGGTGCGCCTGGACGGCGCGGTGACGTGAGCCGCCATCTGACCTCGCGCCGGCGCGGAGGGGGTGTTGCATTCATTGTCGCGCTGCTGTCGGCCGATGCCGCGAAGGCGCAAGGCGTATCGCCAAACTGCACGGTAACACCGGCCGTGGCCGGCAACGCCGATGACGTCTGCCGCAAGGCGGCCGATATATTTGCGTTTGTCGTTCCGCAGGTTGGTGTGGCGCTGGCCGGAGGCAATCATGTCCTCGGCGAGGGTGGCACGCTCGGTGGTTGGGGCAAGCGCACCATTACGCTGCGGGTAACGGCGGTCGATGGACGGCTGCCCCGAAACATCGTGCCGCTCACGTTAGGTCGCGCCGCACCGGTGTCCGACGATTTCGGCGCGACGCGCGTACCGCTGCCGATGCCGTCAATCGACGCGGCCATTGGCATCTTGGCGGGGTTGCCAATGGGTGTCACCAACGTCGGCGGCGTGGACGTGCTGATCGGTGCAATCGGGTCCTCAGGTATTTCTTCGGGAAACTTCAAGTTGAAGCCGCAGGGCGCCCGCTTCGCGATGTCGTATGGGGTTCGCGTTGGCGTCTTGCAGGAATCGTCGTTCGTACCCGGAGTGAGCGTGAGCGGGGTGCGACGGAAAGTACCCACGCTCAGTCTCGACTATACGCCCACCAACGACACACTCGCTGCGCGCAACATGTCGTTGACCGTGAACACGCTCCGGGTGGCGGCCAGCAAACGGTTTCTGTTGTTTGGTATTGCGGCCGGCGTGGGACGCGACGAAATCGAAGGCGTTGGCGGGTTGCGCGCCATCGTGAACGAAACGGTGCAGGGAACGCCCGCCCGTGCGGCGCTCACATTCCCCACGTTGCGTGAGAAAGTCACTCGCAACACCGCGTTCGTGAACGCGTCGTTTGGTCTGCCCATCGCGCGCATTGTCGCCGAGTACGGCCGGTCCAGCGCCGGCACGCTGCGCCAAACCCTGAACACGTTTGGCGGACGTCGGGCCAACGAGACGTACACATACGGCTCGGTTGGCGTCACCGTCCGGTTCTGATTCCACCATGTCGCGCCTGCTCGCCGATGACACGCGATTCATGCAACGCGCGCTGGAACTGGCGGAACACGGTGCCGGGCTCGTCGCGCCCAACCCGATGGTGGGTGCGGTGGTCGTGCGCGGCGGCATCGTCGCAGGCGAAGGCTGGCATGCGCGATATGGCACCGATCATGCCGAAGTGGTCGCGCTGCAAAACGCGGGAGCCGCAGCGAACGGCGCCACGGTCTATGTCACACTGGAGCCCTGCAACCATGCCGGCGCAACGCCGCCGTGCACACGCGCGCTGCTCGATGCCCAGGTGGCGCGTGTGGTGTATGCCGTGCACGATCCCAATCCGATTGCGGCCGGCGGCGGGGCGTATCTCGCTGCGAACGGTATCGAAACGGATTCCGGAGTATGCGAGCGCGCGGCGCGCGACCTCAACGCCCCATTCTTTTTCGCGATGCAGAATGCCGAGCGGCCGTTTGTGACCGTGAAGCTGGCGATGTCGATCGATGGTGCACTGGTAGATGCGAGCCGGGCCCGCGGGTGGCTTACCGGACCCGAAGCGCGCCGCGCGGTGCATGCGCTGCGCGCACAAGCCGATGCGATCGCGGTTGGCATCGGAACCGCTCTGGCCGACGATCCGGCGCTTACCGTTCGCGACGCACCAGCACCGCGCATCGTGCCGCGACGGGTGGTCTTCGATCGTCGCGCGCGGTTGCCGCGCAGCTCGATGTTGGTTCGCACATCCCGGGAAGCCCCCGTCACCGTGATTTCCGATGGCAGCGATCCTCAGGCAGAGCAGGCACTGCGACTGCTTGGCGTTGAATTGCTGCAGGCACCCACGCTGCCTGAGGCCCTCAAACGTTTGCGGCTCCAGGGCATTCGCCACTTATTGGTCGAAGGCGGAGCCACCCTCGCTTCGGCGCTGATGGCAGCCGGATTGGTCGACCGACTGATTACCTTTCAAACACCGGTCATCTTGGGTCAGGGCGCCCTGGCGGCCTTTGCCGCACTGCCGGCCCAGCCGGCTGAAACGGCACCCCGGTTACGCGTGATCGCGCGCCGGGAGTTCGGATCCGATTTGATGACCACTTATGCTGTTTCCGGAGACTGACGACAGGATGTTCACGGGGCTCGTCGACGATGTGGGGACCATCATCCACGTCGCGGAGACGCCGGCGGGGCGCGAGCTGCGCATTCGTTGCCGCTATCGCGACCTCGTTGAAGGCGAAAGCGTCGCGGTCAATGGTGCCTGTCTCACGGTGCGACAGCACGGGATCGACAACGACGGGCACGCGTGGCTGTCCGTGGCGGCCGTCGTCACCACGCGGGATCGAACCGCGATTGGAAACTGGTCGGCCGGCGGCCGGGTGAATCTCGAACGCGCCATGAAACTGGGCGATCGATTGGGTGGCCACTGGGTGCTTGGTCACGTCGACGACCTCGGAATCGTGACGCACACCGTCAGGCAGGATGACGCGTGGCTGATTGATCTGGACTTGCCGCCAGCGCTCCACCCGCTGATGGTGCCCCACGGCTCGCTCGCCGTGAATGGCGTCAGTCTCACCGTGAATGCGCTGCACGAAACCGGCGTGCAACTGTCGATCATCGAGTACACGATGCGTCAGACAACGCTGGGCGATCTCGCGGTTGGAGACCAGGTACACGTGGAAGCCGACGTGATCGCGAAACATGTTGAACGCCTGTTGTCCTCCCAGCGGTCTCGGGTTGGCGCGGAGTCGCAAGCGTGACGACCGAACGGAACGGAGCGCAGGACATGACCTTCGGAACGGTGGAGCAGGCGCTCGCCGACATTGCCGCCGGGAAATTCGTCGTCGTGGCCGACGATGAGGATCGCGAGAACGAAGGCGACTTGCTGTGTGCTGCGCAGCTGGTCACGTCGGACATGGTGAATTTCATGCTCGACGCGAAGGGGATGATTTGTCTCGCGATCAGCAATGCGTGGGCTGATCACTTGAATCTGCAACCGCAGGTCGACCACAATACCGAATCGATGTCAACCGCGTTCACGGTCAGCATTGATGCGGCGGCAGCCTATGGGGTGACAACGGGCATCAGCGCCAGTGATCGCGCCACGACCATTCGCGTGGCGGTCGATCCGGCCAGTACGCGCGCCGACCTGCGCCTTCCCGGTCACATTCATCCGCTGCGAGCCCGCGATGGCGGCGTGCTGCAACGGGTCGGACACACCGAGGCAGCAGTCGATCTGGCACGCCTTGCCGGCTTGCGAAGCGCCGGGGTCATCTGCGAGATCCTCAACCGGGACGGTACGACCGCCCGGCGTCCCCAGCTTGAGGTGTTTTCGAAACAGCACGGCCTCACGTTTATCACCATCGCGCAGTTGGTGGCGTACCGGCTCAAAACCGACCGGTTGGTGCACCGCGTTGCCGATGCGCGGCTGCCAACGGCATTCGGCGAATGGCGCGTCATGGGCTACCGGAACGACGTGGACACGCGCGAGCATATCGCCCTCACGTTCGGGCACGTCGAGCCCGGCAACAACGTGCTGGTCCGCATGCATTCCAGATGTCTCACGGGCGATGTGTTTCACTCGCAGCGCTGCGACTGTGGCTGGCAGCTCGAAACCGCCATGCGCATGATTCAGGCCGAAGGCAAGGGGGTGATCGTGTATCTCGATCAGGAAGGTCGTGGAATCGGCCTGCTCAACAAACTGAAGGCGTACGAGTTGCAGGATCACGGCGCGGACACCGTCGAAGCCAATGAGCAACTGGGCTTCAAGGCCGACCTGCGAAACTACGGGATCGGCGCCCAGATTCTGCTCGATCTTGGCTTGCACAACATTCGGGTGCTCACCAATAATCCGCGGAAGATCGTTGGCCTCGATGGCTACGGCATCGTGGTAACCGCTCGCGTGCGGCTGCAGGCGCCGTCCACCGACGAAAATGCGTCCTACCTTGAGACCAAGCGCACAAAGCTCGGTCATCTGTTCGCGATTTGAACGTGATCATGATGCCAATAACGGAGTGTCCCGGGATGACTCGCTGATGGCGGAATTTTCAGGGCAACCACGCGGCGAGGGTCGACGCATCGTGGTGGTGGCCAGTCGGTTCAACGAGACCGTCACCATGCCGCTCGCCGAGGGCGCCGTGGCCGCGCTGGTGAAACAGGGGGTGGTCTTCGACGACATCGATGTGCTCTGGGTGCCGGGCGCGTGGGAGCTCACCGTCGCCGTGCGACGCGCGTTGGCCACCGAGCGCTACGACGCGGCAGTGACCGTGGGGGCCGTGATACGCGGCGACACACCACACTTCGATATCGTCGCCGGTGAATCGGCGCGCGGTCTGATGGACATTGCGCGCGACTTCGACATGCCCGTCACGTTGGGACTGCTCACCACAGACACGCTGGAACAGGCGGAGGCGCGCGCTGGTGGTGTGCACGGGAACAAGGGTGCCGACGCGGCGCTCGCGGCGCTTGAAATGCTCGACCTGTTCGACCGCATTGAACCGCTGGACGATCCCGACCCGGAGCTCGCGTAATGGCGTCAGACCTGCGCGACGAGACGTTATGGGATGGCAACACGCCGAAGCCGCTCGTGCCGCGCCCGCGCGCCGAACCGCTGCCGCAACGGCCGCCCGCAGCGCGCAGTGAACGGGTTGAAACACGCGGACGCGTCCGCGCGCTCCAGGCACTGTACGCGGCCGATTTGCGTGACATGTCGCAGTTGCGTCGCATTGCCATCACTGTGTTCGACGATCTCGCGGTGGAACCCGGCGAGCGCGCAGTGGCGTCAAAACTGGTTGGCACGGTGGTCGAGCGGGGCGCGCAGCTCGATGCCGCGCTCGCCGACGTCACCTCCAATTGGCGGCTCGAGCGACTCGGAGTGATTGAACGCTGCGTCCTGCGGTTGGCGGCGGCAGAACTCGCCCGTGGTGAAACGCCTGTAAAAGTCGTGCTGCAAGAGGCTGTGCACCTGGCGGAGCGGTTTGGCACCACCCGAAGCGCTCGCTTCGTCAACGGAGTCCTTGATGCGTATGCCCGCCAACACGGACTGCTGTGAGTGAGCCGGGATATGCCGCCGCAGTCGGCGGCGATCGGCTCCGTATCGCCGTCGTCAACTGGCAGTGTCGCGATAACCCGCTGGCCGGCGGAGCGGAGATCCACTTGCATGAGATCTTCGGACGACTCGCCAGCATGGGACACCAGGTCGTGTTGCTCTGTGGCGGATGGCCGGCGTGTCCACCGCGGGCAACCCTCGATGGCATCGAGGTGCACCGCGTCGGGACCCGGGCGTCGTTCCCATTCCTTGCCCGCCACTATTGGCACCGCCATCTGGAGCAGCGCGGTTTTGATGTCCTCGTCGAGGATATCAACAAGGTGCCGCTCTACACGCCATTGTGGCGCACGCCGAGGCTGGTGGGCTTGGTGCCGCACCTGTTTGGTGGCACCGCGTTCCAGGAACTGGCGGCACCGCTCGCCGCCGCCGTGTGGCTCTCCGAACGCCCCATGCCATGGTTCTATCGACGGCACGCGTTTCAGGCTATCAGTGAGAGCACGTGTGACGACCTTGTCTCGCGCGGCGTCTCCAGAGAAAGCGTGCGAGTGATCTTCCCAGGCATTGATACCGCGCAGTACACTCCGGATCCAGGGGTCCGCTCCCCGCGGCCCCTCTTTGCCTATCTCGGACGCTTGAAAAAGTACAAGGGAGTGGATCTCGTCATCCGCGCCTTTGCACAGTGTGACATTCCTGAGGCCGAACTCGAGATCGCCGGTGCCGGCGAGTTTCGGGCCGATTTGGAGCACTTGGCGGGAACATTGGGTGTAGGGAACAGGGTACGGTTCTTGGGACGCATCGACGAGACAACCAAAATCGCTCTGCTTCGACGGGCTTGGGCGACGCTTTTCGCTTCTCCAAAGGAGGGCTGGGGGATCACGAATTTGGAAGCAGCGGCGAGCGGTACTCCGGTCATTGCGTCGAACTCTCCCGGAATCCGTGAATCGGTGCAGCACGGGGAAACAGGTTTTCTTGTGCCACACGGTGACGTCGCTGCGATGGCAGCATGCATGCGGAATCTCAGCGGCGAGCGAGCGCTCGTCGAACACCTGGGGATCGCAGCGCGGCGCTTCGCCGAGGGATTCACCTGGCAGCGCGCCGCCGACGAAACGGCAACCCACCTCCGCGAGGTGGTGGGAATGAGAGGAGGTCGCTGATGGAAATCATCCTGCACGCGCACCACGCCGAAGTCACAGAATCGTTACGAGAGCAAGCCGAAGCCGCCATTCGCCGCATCGCCAGCCGACTGCATCGCGTGGTCAACGCGATCATCCGTTTTATTGGCGACGGACACACCCGGCGTGTCGAGATCGTCCTGAATGGCACGCGCTCGCGTGCCCTCTTCGCTCAGGCCGACGCGCGCGACTTTGCCCCCGCGCTCGCCACCGCGGTGAACCGACTGGAAAGCCAGGTGGCGCGCATTCGCACGCAGCAACTGCGTCGCAACGCCCCGCCCGGAGAGCGCACCGGGTGACCAAGCGACTGACCGTCGGCGCGCTTTTCGAGCGGATGCAGGAACCACTTGAATTGGAATTGCTCGGCTCGGCCGTCGGATTGGATCGCGAGATCACGAGCCCCGAGGCATCCAGCCCGGGGCTCGTCCTTTCCGGATACATCAATCGATTTCCGTATCAGCGCATCCAGGTGCTTGGCGAAACGGAAATCAGCTATCTGCAGTCGCTTGGTGAACAGCAGCGGACCGCCAATCTCGAGCAGTTCTTCGGTTTCCCGCTCCCCTGTGCCTTTATCACGAAGCAGCTCGATCCGCCTGCGCCCGTGCGAGAATTGGCGGAACAGGCGGGGGTCGCGCTGCTGCGATCGCGCCTGAAAACGGCCGAGTTCTATCGGCTGATCAAGCCCTATCTCGCCGAGCAGTTCGCGCCCACCACTACCTTGCATGGATCGCTGGCCGACGTCTTCGGCGTTGGAGTGTTTTTTACCGGCAAGAGCGGCATTGGCAAGTCGGAATGTGTGCTCGATCTGGTGGAACGTGGGCATCGACTCGTAGCGGACGATCTTGTGTTCGTATCGCGCCGCGGCAACGATGTGCTGATCGGACGCGGGCATGAACTGCAGCGGCACTTCATGGAGATCCGCGGCGTTGGCCTTCTCGATATTCCTGCGATCTTCGGCATTCATGCCGTGCGTCAACAAAAACGCGTCGAGGTCATCGTGATTCTTGAGGAATGGGACGGGCAGAGCCATGTCGATCGCACCGGACTCGACGTCCCAACCACGAACATCCTCGGTGTCGAGGTGCCACGTATCACGGTGAACCTCAATCCCGGCAAGAACATCACAGTGATTGCTGAGGTCATCGCCATGAATCATCTGCTGCGCTATTATCGCGGATATGATTCGGCAACCGCCTTCAACGAGCGGCTGATCGGCCAAATGAGACGCACCTCGGATGTACAACGGTATCTGCAGGAGGACGAGGAGTAGTGGACGGCGAAGGGGGGCAGACACGGCCGGTGATTCGCGCGCTGGTGGCGGCACACGGTGCGCTGGCGGCAGGCCTTGTCTCGGCCGTCGACCAGATTACCGGACGTGGCACCGTCTTTCTGGCCTTGTCCAACAGCTGCTTGAGCCTGCGTGACATTCAGGAAACGTTGGGGCGCGCGCTTGACGAGACCGGTGCGCGGGTCATCTTCACCGACTTGCCCGCCGGCAGTTGCACCATGGCCGTTCGCAAGCTCATGCGCGAACGGCCGGAGGTTACCCTCGTCACGGGCGCCAATCTCGCGCTGTTGCTCGACTTCGCCATGCAGGAGCACGTCGATCCCGTCACCGCAGCGCATCAGGCGCTCGAACGCGGTCGGGCATCAATCGTGGCGCACGGCGCCTGACTCGCACACGCCCCAACGTCCCTCGCATGCCCATCGCGCTGTATCGAATCGATGATCGCCTGATCCACGGACAAGTGGTGGTGGGATGGGGGCAGCCGCTCGAGCTGCGTTTCATCGTTCTCGTGGATGATGAAGTCGCGGAGAGCGAATGGGAGCAGGAGCTGTATCGCATGGGTGTACCGCCGGAGATGACCGTGCATTTTCTTTCGGTCAGCGCAGCTGCGCAGGCGCTGCCGGCCTTTCAGCTCGACGAGCGCCCCGGAATCGTCCTGGTTGGCGACATTGGCGCGATGACGCGCCTCATTGAACAGTCGCACAACACCATTCATGCCGTCAATGTGGGTGGCGTGCATCACTCGCCGGGTCGGACACCGCGGCTGCGCTACGTATTTCTCAGTCCAGCCGAAGAAGACGGACTGCGGGCAATCGAGCGGCTGGGTGTCGACGTGTCAGCACAGGATGTGCCGGGCGCGCGCGCCGTGCCGCTTCACGAGTTGCTGCTCTCCTCGCTCGACGGCTGAGGCGTAAACGCATGGCGTTCGCCGCGATCGACTCTGTGTCACTGATCCCCGAATTGCTGGGGCAGCTGTTGCCGATATCGATATTGGCCGGCGTCGTGGGGCTCGATGTCGTGAGCTTTCCGCAAGCAATGATATCGCGTCCGATCGTTGCGGCAACCGTGGCCGGCGCATTCCTCGGGGCGCCGGTCGCCGGCCTCGTCTGCGGCGCCGCGCTCGAGTGTCTGGCGCTCGAATCGCTGCCGGTCGGCGCGTCCCGTTACCCCGAGTGGGGGAGCGCCTCGGTCGTCGCGGGTGCGGTTGCCGCGCAAGGGGCTCAGGGTGGTGCGTTGCCGCATCCGGGCGCGTTCGCGGTCGCCGTCATTGTCGGAATCGTCACCGCGTGGCTGGGAGGGCTCTCCATGGTCAAGCTGCGTCAGCTCATCGCGGCGTTCGCCCGTCCTCGCCTCGGTCAGCTCGCCGCCGGGAATCGCCGCACCGTCGTTGGACTTCAGGTCTTCGGCATGACCGCCGATTTGGTGCGTGGCACGTTGATCGGTGCGCTCGCCTACCTGCCCGCCGCATTGTTCGCCGCGTGGGTCGAGTCGCGATGGTCGGTGCGCGATGATATCTCGCGCGCGTATGTCGTGACCGCAGTGGCGGCGGTGGCGGCGACGGCGGTCTGGAAGGACTTTCATGCCATCAGCGGGACGCGACGGCTGTTTTTGGCGTCGTTGGCGGTGGGCACCGTACTGGTGGTGCTCGGTGTCTGAACACAATCCTTCTCCCGCGGCTGGCGATGCGACGACCCAGCCACCGTCCATCCACGACACCCCCGCGCAAGGAGCGCCCGGCTTGGGCTCGGGTCTCAATTCCGGACCGCCGCTCGATCGTTCCACGCACCTGTCGATGTTACTGCGCACGCTCGCCATTCAGGGTTCGTGGAACTACGAAATCCTGGTGGGGAACGGCATTGGGTTTTGTGTCGAACCAGCACTCCGCCGCCTGCCTGGCGGCGTCGATGGACCCGCCTATCGTCAGGCGCTCGCCCGACAGTCGGCGTACTTCAATGCCCATCCGTACCTTGCCGCGCTGGCCGTTGGGTCGCTCGCCCGTGCCGAGGTAGATCAAGTGGCACCGGCGCGCATCGAACGCTTTCGCACGGCACTGTGTGGACCGTTGGGGAGCGTCGGCGATCGACTGGTCTGGGCCGCGTGGCTGCCCGCATGCTCACTCGTCGCCCTCTTGCTGTTCGGCGTCGGCTGGTCAGCGCAATGGGTCGTGACGGGCTTTCTCGTGCTGTATAACATCGGACACCTCGGGCTGCGCGATTGGGGTCTGCGCGAGGGATGGCGACACGGCTTGCGGGTTGCTGCGGCCCTTGGGCACCCGGTACTACAGCACGGACCGCGCTACATTGGACGGGCGGCAGCCGTGCTTGGAGGTTTGGCCCTGCCGCTCGCGGTGCACCGCGCTATTGGCGGAGGACCACCTCTCACCACGATACCGGTTGGGGTCGCCGTTGCAACACCGCTGGTTGCCGTCTTGCTGGTCCGATTGCACGGACGCGCTGAGGGATGGCGCGTCGTCCTGCTGCTGCTGGTGACCCTTGTCCTCTACTCGGTGGTCGGTTGATGGCTGAACGCTCTGTCCAAATCGTCAACAAGCACGGCCTGCATGCGCGACCGGCGGCCGAAATGGTCAAGGCCGCGTCGCGCTTCACCAGCGATATCACCATTTCGCGCGACGATCTCGAAGTGAACGGGAAGAGTATCATGGGGGTCATGATGCTGGCGGCGGAATTCGGGTCCAGCATCACGCTGCGCGCCACCGGTTCCGACGCCGATCAGGCATTGGACGCGCTGGTGACCCTGGTCACCTCGCGTTTCGGAGAGACCTAGTGCAGTCGGTACTGCGCGGCATTCCCGCGTCGCCGGGAATTGTTGTGGGACCGGTGCATTTGCTGCGCTGGGAAGTGCCGGAAGTCCGGCGACGTCTCATCGATGACGCGGAAATCGACCCTGAAATTGAGCGATTGCAGGCCGCCTTCGAAAGCGCTCGCGAACGATTGCGCCACCTGCGCACGCGGGCCGAAGCGCAGGCCGGCCCAAAAGAAGCGGCCATCTTCGATGTGCAACTCTCGATTCTCGACGACAAGTCACTGACCGAGAGCGTGGAAGCGCTCATCCGACAGAATCTCGGCGCCGACAAGGCGTTTGATCTCATCCTGCTGGAGTGGCGTCAACATTTCGCGCGCCACACGGCGCCAATGCTGCGCGAACGCGTTGGCGACCTCACGGACGTGCATATCCGCGTGCTCACGATCCTGCTCGGCCTGCCCGATCACGATCCGGTCGACGTGCCGCGCGGCAGTAACGCGATTCTGGTCACGCATGATCTGACGCCCTCGCTCACGCTGCAACTCGACCGCGAATGCATTGCGGCCATTGCCACCGACGCCGGCACCGCGACCACGCACGTCGCCATCCTGGCGCGCTCACTCGGCTTGCCGGCCGTTGTCGGACTCCGCACCGCCCTCAAGTATCTCGAAGGGGGTGAACTGGCAATTCTCAACGGCGCAGAAGGCACGCTCATGATCGCCCCGAGCGACGCCGAGGTGGCGTATGCGCGACGGCAGGTGGCCGACGCAGCGGGGCATGCCGATGAGTTGCGCGAGTTGGCGCACAGTGCGGCCGTTACGCTCGATGCCGTGCGCATTGTCGTGCGCGCCAACGTGGACATTCCGGAAGAGTCGGAGTTGGCAGCGGCGAGCGGCACCGAAGGCGTAGGCCTTATGCGCACGGAGTTCCTCGTGGTCGGTCGGGCCGAGATGCCCGACGAAGAAGAGCAGTATTTGGCGTATCGTCGCGTGATTGTGGCGTTCGCCAATCGGCCGGTTGTCATCCGCACCTTCGACGTTGGCGGCGACAAACTGCCCATCGGCGGCTTCCCTTCCGAACCCAATCCATTTCTGGGATGGCGCGCCATCCGGATGTGCCTCGACGAGAGTGAACTGTTCAAGGTGCAATTGCGGGCCCTCATGCGGGCTGGCGTGCACGGCGACCTGCGCATCATGCTGCCACTCGTCGTCACGGTGGACGAGGTGCGCGAAACGCGCCAACTCATCGAAGAGTGCGTCGAAGAACTGTCGGCGCGCCGGATCCCGTTTCGCGCCGACCTGCCGCTCGGCGTTATGGTGGAGACGCCCGCCGCCGCCATCGCCTGCGACACACTGGTGCGCGATGTCGATTTCTTCAGCATCGGGTCCAACGATCTGGTGCAGTACACGCTGGCCGTCGACCGGGGCAACGCCAACCTCGCGCCGCGCTTCACGCCATTTCATCCTGCCGTGCTCCGGTTGATGGCGCAGGTGCAGAGCATCGGCTCCGCCAACGGGATCGCCGTATCTGTCTGCGGCGAGATGGCCTCTCAACCGTTGGCCGTCTTTGCGCTGCTTGGACTCGGCATTCGGGAACTGAGTGTGGCACCGCGTTCGGTGGCTGGCGTCAAGCGGGTGATTCGGGGAATCCGTCTGGCGGCTGCCGTGGAAGCCGCGCAGGCCGCGTTGTCGTCGGGTACGGCACGCGAAGTCGAGACGCTCCTGCGTCGCCGACTGCGCGCCGAACTTGACGCGAACAATGGGCATACGTCCGGGTTGCCCGCGCTGTTCTAGCGGACTAGCGTATCAGTACCGGGCGCGACCAGCGCCCCATGCGTTTCCCTTTACCTCGAGTGCTGCGTGGCCGACCGTCATCTCTTCACCTCGGAGTCGGTAACCGAGGGGCATCCCGACAAGATCGCCGATCAGATTTCTGATGCGGTGCTGGATGCGATTCTCGCCGAAGATCCGGCGGCCCGCGTGGCGTGTGAA
>JANOKE010000366.1:0-9200 GCA_031419135.1 Gemmatimonadaceae bacterium | reverse complement strand
ACCCTCACCCCTGCACCTGCTCACTACTGTCCCTTGGAGAGACCGAGTGGCCCCTCCTACTTGGCCACCGGGTGTCGCAGTCCCCATACTCGCGGATCCTCCAGACCCAACAGCCACACGGAGTACCCGCGCAGCTTGTACTGCCGCACCAATTGCAGCTTCGCCTCGAAGGCGCGGACGTCCTCCAGCCACAGATGTTCGAAAACCCCGGCGTTCTCCCACATGGCGTACGGCGACTTCTGTACCGTGTCCCATCGTGCGGTCACACCGAATTTTGACATCAACTGCTGACCGTCGGCATAGCTGATGTCACGGCCGCCGGTTCCCGACCCACTGCGCCAATTCCACGTGGGAAACCAGTGGTCTGAATAGCCGGGAATACCCAATGAGATCTTGTGCGGCGGCACACCCAGCTTGAGCACATACTCCAATGACGCCTTGATCCACGGATACCCGCCAACCGGTCCGGGTGACGACCCACCTGTGTGCTGCGCGTACGTCATGTACGACAGGAAATCGAGCGTGTCGGCGAGCGCCTTGTAGTCGTACACGCCACGCCAGTTGTCATAAATCCACTGATGGTACGCAGTTGGTCCGCGGTCATCACTGGTGCGCGGCACAACGGCCGCAGACACTGTGCAGCCTGCACGATGCAGGGAATCCACCGACTCGCGCACGAACGACGTAAAGAGGTCACGATCGGAAACGTGCACGTTCTCGACATCGAACTGGATCCCGTCGAGTTTGAGGTCGCGACAGAGCGCGGCCATGCTCCGAATGGCGCGCGCGCGCGGTTCGGCAACCGCGAGCAACCGGTGCATCATGGATTGATCGAAGCCGGGATTCATCACCAGCGGCACGAGCTTCACGCGCTGGGCGCGCGCCACCCGCACGACATCCGGATCGAGCGCTCCGTGAATCGCGCCCTCGGCATCGAAGGCGAACACCTGCGGTGAGACGATCGAAATGCGATTGGCATGCGCCACAAACGTTGGTGTGCCGGGCGCGCCGTTGCGCGAGTACCAGAGTGCTTCGAGCGGCTGGGCGTCGACCGAGTGTACGGCGACAACGCCCAGCACCATCGCCGCGAACCCCCTGGGGAGTCGCGACAAGCGGCTGGCGAGTGGAGGGCGCATTTGACGATCCCGAACCACGGCACTACGCGATCAGGGTTGCCTCGAGCGTGACAGGCACACCGAGCGCCCGCGAAACGGGGCAGTTGGCCTTGGCGTTGGCCGCCAGCGCCGCGAACTGCTCAGCGTCGATGCCCGGTACGTCTCCTTCAACCTTGAGGACAATGCCCATGATGGTGAATCCGATGGGCTGCTTTTCCAGGGTGAGCACCGCTTGCGTTCTCAGCGCCGTCGGCACATGGCCGGCGTTCGTGAGCTGAAACGAGAGCGCCATCGAGAAGCAACCCGCATGTGCCGCGGCGATCAGCTCCTCCGGATTCGTCCCGTCGGTCCCATGCTCATCCTGAAATCGCAGCTTGAACGAATACGGCTGCTGAAGCAGCGCACCGCTTGGCGTCGTGAGCGTCCCACTGCCTTCCAAGCCACTGCCCTTCCACACTGCCTGAGCCGTCCGTATCATGCGTCCTCGCGAGAGTTAAGGTGAACGATTGAAGATAGTGGGCTTGCCGAATTTCGGCGCGGTCTGTCTTTTCTCCATGCCCTCAACCCTCCGTGCATGCGACTCCTCGTCCAGCGGTCCCTCGACCTTTTTGTGGTCGCCAGTGTGCTCCTCGCCGGATGTGCGCCAGCGGCCAAGGCGCAGTCCGCGTCCTCGGTCCAAACGGTCGTCCTGCGCGCCACGCGCGTGCTCGATGGCAGCGGCCGCGTTCTGACCAACCAGGATGTGGTTGTGACCGACGGACGTATCTCCGCGCTTCGTGGGGCAAGTGGGGTACTCCCGACCAACGGCATCGACCTGCGCGGTCGCACGCTGCTGCCTGGCCTGATCGACACCCACGTGCATCTCGGCTGGTACCTCACGTCCAGGAATCGGTTGCACCAGGAGCGCGATGGAGACACGCCGACAATCGGCGCGCTCAATCACGCCGGAAACGCGTGGGCAACGCTGCGCGCAGGCTTCACGACGGTTCAGAGCATCGGCGAGGCCGACAACGCCGAACTGCGCGACGCGATCAACCGCGGCATTATTCCTGGCCCGCGTGTGATCACGTCACTGGGATCGCTCAGCGAACGCAGCGCCGGTGGATCGCCCGATTCCCTGCGCGCGGTCGTGCGACGATTCAAAATGCAGGGTGCGGACGTCATAAAGATCTTCGCGTCGAAGTCCATTCGGGATGGTGGCGAGGCCACCATGACCGACGCGCAGCTCGATGCGGCCTGTGGCGAATCGAAAGCGCAGGGGCTGCGCTCGGTGGTACACGCGCACTCCGCAGAAGCCGTGCAGCGCGCCGCGCGCGCCGGGTGCACACAGGTGGAACATGGCGTGTTCACCGACGATGCCACGCGTGCATTGCTCGTGGAGCGCGGGACGTTCTTCGATCCACAATGTGGTCTGGTATTCCACAACTATCTTGACAACAAGGGCTGGTTCGAAGGGATCGGCAACTACAATGCCGCCGGTTTCGCCTCGATGGAGAAGGCCTTGCCGCTGGCGGAAGCGGGGATCGGGCTGGCCAGTCGGACCAGGGGCCTCAAGCTTGTGTTCGGAACCGACGCCGTGGCCGGCGCACACGGACGCAACGCCGAGGAGCTGGTGTGCCGGGTGCGACGAGGCGGACAATCGCCAATGGACGCACTGGTGAGTGCGACGTCGCGGGCCGCCGAGTCTCTGGGGCTCGAGCGCGAGATCGGTCGCATCGCGGTTGGGTATGCGGCCGACCTGATCGCGACCGACGGCGATCCGTCCATCGAGATCGAAGCAACCCTGCGCGTGCGTTTCGTGATGCGCAACGGACACGTGTACCGCAATGACGCGCCAACAGTGCGCCCAGCGCGGAAGACCCCATGAGTGACGACAGAAAACGCGACGCCAATCGCCGCGACTTTCTCAAGTCGGCGGGCGTTCTGGTTGCTGCCGCAGCCTGTGCGCCCGGCGCAGACAGCGCGAAACCCGTCACCGCGACGCGCACACCGGCGACACGGTCGGCAGACTTCAGCGGTCCGCAGCTCACGGCACTTGGCGAAACCGTGCTGCCCGCGTCGTTGGGCGCCCAAGGTCAGCGCGCCGCTGTGGCCGCGTTCGTCGCGTGGTGCGACGACTACGAGCCGGTCGCCGAGGAAATGCATGGGTACGGGTACGCCGACGTGCGCTATTTGCCGTCCGATCCGGTTCCCGCCTGGCGCGCGCAGTTGGATGGGCTCGACGTGTTGGCGCATCGGGTACATCACAAGGCGTTCGGCGCGCTCACGATCACCGAGCGTCAGGGCATTGTCGCGATGGCCACGCGCAGTATGCGCGGTGAACGGCTGCCGTCACCACTCGCCGCAAGCCACGTCGCGGTTGCGCTGTTGGCGCACTGGGCATCATCACCGACCGCCTGGAATCTGGCGTTGGGTGCGATAGTGTCGCCCACCACCTGTCGCCCGCTCGGTGAAGCGAGTCGCAAACCGCTTCCGCTGGCGCCGTCGCCCGCCGAGGAGAAACGCGCATGACGCAGGCATCGACCACCATCGCGGCCGACATTCTGATTGTGGGCAGTGGAATCACGGCGGCGATGATGGCCGCACATCTGGCCGAACATACCACGCGCGGCATTACCGTCGTTGAGGCCGGACGCGCGTCAACGCCGATGAACGCGCGGACAAAAGCCCGCGAGCGCTATATCGCGTACGGCGAGAGTCCGTGGACGCAGGATCATCTGGACGATCAAAACGCTTTCGGCACCACGTGGGGCTTCTCGCCCAGCATGACAGTTGGCGGACTCGCCATGCACTGGGGCGGCGTGTCGCCACGCTATTCGCCCGAGGATTTTCAGCTCAGATCGCTGTACGGCGTTGGCGACGATTGGCCATTCAGCTACGACGATCTCGATCCGCATTATCAGGAGGCAGAGGAGCGCCTGGGTGTGGCTGGCGAGCAGGGACCGCCAGCCCTCGATCCGCGCGGCAAGCCGTATCCCATGCCGGCACTGCCGATCAACTACAATCTCGCGCAACTGCAGCAGTGGGCCACGCAGGCCAACATCGCCACCTGGAGCACGCCGTCGGCGAAAAACTCGGTGGCCCGCGATGGCCGCGCGTCGTGTCAACGATGCGATACCTGCTATCCAGTGTGTCCAACTGGCGCGAAGTATACGCCCGACTGGACCTGGGACGCGTTGGTGCGCGACCGGAAAATCACGCTGCTCACGGAAACGCTGGTGCGCCGACTCGTTGCCGATCCGAAAACCGGTCGCATTGTTCGCGCGACCGGCAATCGAACCGGTGCGGGGGCCGAAGCGGTCACAATCGAAGCGAAGACCGTCGTCCTTGCCGCCGGTTTCGTGTGGTCGCCGCACCTGCTGCTGCTGTCTCGCGACTCGGCGCATCCAAACGGGCTGGCCAATCGCAGCGGACTTGTTGGGAAGTACCTGGCCGGCCATCGCAATGTGAACGCGTACCTGCGCTTGCCGCTCGAACTCTATCCCGGCATCAACGTGCAGCATTCGCTGGTGAGCAAGCAGTTCATGCGTCCGGCCAGATCGTCACGCTATCTGCGACACGATCTGCGCATTTGGGAATCGAATGTGGGGCGCGAACCGCGACTGCGCGATGAGAGCGGGTCGATACTCCTGGGCGATGCCCTGCTCGCCGATTGGCAAACGCGCGCCAAGGGCGCCACGGCCCGCGTGCGCGCCTATTACGATGTGCTGCCCGATCGCGACAGCCAGTTGGTGCTCGACAACGCACACACGAACCGCTTTGGCGATGCGATGCCGAATGTGCGTTTTCGGGATGCGCCGGAAAGCGCCGCGCTCAAGTCGTGGCAGGAAGACCAACTGCGCGCGCTGTTCGTGCGCATGGCGAAAGCGGGCGGTGGGGAGATTTTGCGCATGGAGAACAGCGCGAACGATCTGGGGCAGGAGCACCCGGCCGGCGGGTGCCGCATGGGCAAGGATGCCGCGACGAGCGTTGTCGACCCGTGGGGACGCGCGCACGATCACGACAACCTGTGGGTGGCTGGCGCGCCAACGCAGGTGAGCGCGTCGTGCTGCAACGGCACGCTGACGTTTGCGGCGGTGGGACTCCGTACGGCATCGGCGATCGCGCGGAGCTAACCGGCGCGCCGTGATGTTATTCCGGTTTGCCTCTTCCGTCGCATGTCGTCAGCTTGAAGGGGGGTACCCGCGCTCACAGAGGGGCAACGTCGCATGGAAATTTTTCGCGAATTCACATTCGAAGCGGCCCACCGACTTCCGAATGTGCCGACCGACCACAAGTGCAGCCGGTTGCACGGACACAGCTTCCGCGTGACGGTGCACGTGACAGGTCCCCTGATGGCGCGCGAGGGGTGGGTGATGGACTTTGCCGATCTCAAGCACGCCTTTCAGCCGCTGTATGATCGGCTCGATCATCACTATCTGAACGAGATCGAAGGACTGGAGAATCCCACCAGCGAAGTGCTGGCGCAATGGATCTGGACGCGGCTGCTGCCAACGCTTCCGGGGCTGACGCAGGTGGGGGTAAAGGAAACGTGTACTTCCGGCTGTGTGTATCGGGGTTGAAGACAGGAGACGGGAGAAGGGAGACGGGAGACGTCAAGCCGACGAGGTCCTCGTTCGCAGACCAGGCGTCTCCCGTCTCCCTTCTCCATTCTCCCGTCTTTATTCCCCGTTCCCGTCCGCAGTCACCGTAAGCCGCCGATCACACCGCGCCGCCTGATCGAACCCTTCCGGCTCGATTTGGATCGTACTGTGCGCGATACCGTAGCGTTCGAGCAGCGTGCCGCACACGGTCAGCAACAGCGCGTCTTTTACCTCGGGTGGCATCGTGGACGCGACCTGCACATGCCCGGCGAGCGCCACCGTGCCACTGCTGATGGTCCACACATGCAGATCATGCACCGCCGTTACGCCTGGTGTGTCGGCGAGCGCCTGACGGACGGCGGCGACATTGATGTGGGCGGGTGCGGATTCCATCAGGACGTCCACGGTTTCGCGCAGCAGTCGCCATGACGAAAATGCGATGAGCGCCGCGATGACTATTGACACGAAGGGATCGGCCCATGTTGCATGGAAACGCCAGACGGCGACACCGGCGAGCATCGCGCCGACACTTCCCAACGCATCGGTGGCAACGTGCAACCATGCGCCTCGCATGTTGAGACTCGCGTCCCGGTCACTGTGCAGGAGGGCCATCGCGGCAAGATTTACCGCGAGGCCGCCCGCCGCGATCCCCAGCATTGGCAGTCCGTCAACCACGTGCGGCGTGCGGAGACGTTGCACGGCTTCAACCACGATCCACACGGCCGCCACCACCAGCGCCGTCCCATTGGCAAGCGCCGCCAGAATTTCGGCACGCTGATACCCAAACGTCCGACGCACTGTGGGCGGTCGCAGCGCGACCCGCATCGCAAACAACGCCAGCACCAAGGACGCCACATCCGACAGCATGTGTCCGGCGTCGGCCATCAGGGCCAGCGAGTTGGTGAGATATCCACCCACCACTTCGGCCACCATGTACGTCGCCGACAGGACGAGCACGAGGGTGAGTCGCGAACGACTGGCGTCTCCACCTTGCGCGTGGGCGTGATCGTGTGTGTGTGAGTGCATGACGGGGAATATGGTGGCTCGCACCGGCGCAATTGATGGCTCGGTGATTTGAAGACGGGAGAGTGGAGACGGGAGACGGGAGATGCCCAGTCGGCCAACGAAGGCAGTCGGCCGGACGTCTCCTGTCTTCCGTCTCCCGTCTCCAGTCTTAAATCACCTTCACCTTCCCCATCCGCCTTCTAGATTTCCGACCATGCAACCACGCTTCCTGATCATCGGCGCCCTCTCGGCAGCCATCGGCGTCGCGGCTGGCGCGTTTGGCGCTCATGCGCTTCGTGACACTGTCGAACCGCGCCTGCTCGAGGTGTTCGAGACAGCGGCGCGCTACCAGATGTACCACGCGCTGGCACTCGTCGCGGTGGGACTCGTGGGCAGTCGGTGGCCGACTAACCTTCTGGCCGCCGCGGGCTGGCTGTTCGTGGTGGGCACGCTGGTCTTCAGCGGTTCGCTGTACGCAATGACCTTTACCGGCGTTCGCGCGCTGGGCGCGGTCACCCCCATTGGCGGTGTGTGCTTTATCGCCGGGTGGCTGTGCCTGGCCGTAGCGGCGGCGAAAATCAAATAGGCGGCGCGCCGGCCACGCGACTAACACACGGCTGGCGGACTATCGAATGTGATCTCGCACTTTCAGCAAACGTTCGCCGGCCGAGTGCAGCGTTTCGGCGCGTTTCGCGAAATGAAACCGCAGATAGTTATGTACCGATTCGCGGAAGAAGCTTGAGCCCGCCACGCCGGCCACTCCGATGGTCTTGATGAAGAAGTCGGAGGCCTCACCGTCGGTTGTGAATCCAAGTGGTGACACGTCCACCATTACGTAGTACGCGCCCTGTGGCTCCGTGTAGCGCAACCCGGACTGTTTGAGGTAGCCCAGAAAGAGCTCGCGTTGTTTGGTGTAAAACGTGCGGACGTCGGCGTAGTACTGATCCGGGAAGTCAAGCGCGGTCACGCAGGCCTCCTGCAGGGGCGCGGCCGCGCCGATGGTGAGATAGTCGTGCACTTTGCGCGCGCCTCGAATCACGTCGGGCGCCGCCTGCACGTAGCCAATGCGCCAACCCGTAATCGAGTACGTTTTTGACAGCGAGTTGGTGACGATGGTGCGCGCGAAGGCGCCTGGCAGCGCATGCATGTAGCAATGCTCGTGCGGCGCGTGCACCATGTGCTCGTAGGGCTCGTCCGTGATCACGAATGCGTCATACCGTTCGGCCAGCGCGAGAATCACCTCCAGCTCGGCGCGTGTGAACACTTTACCGGTGGGATTGCCGGGATTGCACAGCACGATCGCTTTCGCGCCTTTCGCGAATGCGCGTTCGAGCTCTTGGGGATCAAAGCCAAAATCAGGCGGATGCAACGGCACCCAGATGGCCTCCGCGCCAGCGAGGATCGTATCGGCCCAGTAGTTCTCGTAGAAGGGCGAGAAGATGATGACCTTGTCTCCTGGATTGCAGGCCGTCATCATAGCCACCATCATTGCTTCTGTGCCGCCGCAGGTTACCACCAGATGTTCATCTGGATCGATCGGGACACCGCTGCATCGCGTGATCTTGCGCGCGAGCGCCTCGCGGAAACGCTGGGAGCCCCAGGTGATGGCATACTGATGAAACGGTCCGCGTGCAGCGCGTTCGAGTGCCTCCAGCAGCTCCGTCGGCGGGTCGAAGTCGGGGAAGCCCTGCGCCAGATTGATCGCGCCGTACTGGTTTGCCGTCCGCGTGGTGTTGCGGATGACTGATTCGGATATTGTCGAAAGCCGACGGGAAGTAGCGGGCATGGCGGCCAATATGCCCCGCCGTTCAGCACTTTGCTACCGCCCTGCGTTCACACCGGCCATTGTTCTCCTTCATGGCCATCACCAATCCCACGACGCTGCAACTGACGGTGATCGCGCTCATCAGCGCGGTCAGCGGCGCCGTCAATTCCATTGCCGGCGGCGGAACGCTGCTCACCTTCCCCGCCCTGCTGGCGCTTGGCGTGCCGGCCATTCCGGCGAATGCGACCAGCACGGTTGCCCTGTGGCCAGGTTCGTTCGCCAGTCTCATGGGGTATCGCCGCGAGTTGGTTGGCATCGAACGCTGGGCGATTCGACTCGCCGTGCCCAGTCTGGCGGGCGGATTGGTTGGTGCGGCGTTGCTGCTGGTGACTCCAGAGGCGCGATTCCGCGCGATTGTGCCGTGGCTGGTATTGGCCGCCACGGTGTTGTTCGCACTGCAAGGGCCGGTGATGCGGTGGCTCAGGCAGCGACTCAGCGTAACGGCCACTGTCGTTGCGAGCCGCCCGCTCAATCCGACATTCGTTATGCTGGCCTCGCAGTTTGCCGTTGGCATTTACGGGGGGTACTTCGGTGCCGGTGCCGGCATCCTCATGCTCGCCGTGTTCGGCCTGATGGGCCTCACCAACATTCATCAAATGAACGGTCTCAAGAACATCAATGGAATCTGCTTCAACGGCGTCGCGGCGATTGCGTTCGCCCTGATGGGGTTGG
>JANOKE010000365.1:0-2787 GCA_031419135.1 Gemmatimonadaceae bacterium | reverse complement strand
TGAGCCATTAGACGAGCAGACAAGGCAGCGATATCAGGCACTTTTAGCTACCAGTTGGGAAGCACTGACAGCAACCTATCAATCTGCCATTGACAAAGAACTGCGCAAAGGCCCACGCGGTGGTGGCCGCGAACTTGCTGGGATCATCGAGCATATTGTCAATGCTCATAGCAGCTATTTAGGAAGAATCAATTGGAAGCTAACAAAAAGTAAGCAGGCAATGATTGAAGACCTGCTCGATGCTGAGTTGGTTGTTCGCGCGACCCGCGCTCACGTCGATCCACAACTGTTCTGCGCGACCAGTCAGCGTGACCCACGGCGCCACGCGAAACGACCCGTCGACGCCCGCCTGGTCTTCTCGCATGGCGAAATTGGTGCGCTGGTCGAGATCACTGGTCGCACCGAGTCCATAGAATGCGACCTGCGGCAGGTCACGCAGGCGCCCGTACACCTCCACCATGGCCCGTCGGCCTTGGTATCGCGCGAAGCTCTCGACAACCCAATAGTCGCGGATCGAGTACAGGCCCTTGATCTTCACATCCCACGGCGCTGGCGGGTTGAGGTTGATTCCAAGACCGCCGGCGAGTCCGCCGCCCGACGCCACGCCGCCAACCATGAGATGCAACGGACCCGAGAACACCTTACCGAGTGCTCTCGTCGTCTGCTTGAGTACAGGCGGCAGATCGCCTTTCGGTGGTCGCACGGCTGGCGCGACATTCTGCGCCCCAAGCGAGCCTGAAGCGAGTAGGACAACGCACACTATTCGTACCGCACATGCACAGATCATTGACGCACCGTCAAGGGACTTTGGCTGGCGCTCCGTGGCATTTGCCACCACTCGGATCCCACACTGTACCACCAACAGAAATGAACGCGGAGCGATACTCCTTGGCGCCAAGCGTGAGCAAGAGAACGCCGTAGTGCCCTTCCACTCGCCGGAGGCTGTTCTGCGCCAGTGGCAGTCTCATGCCCCGGAGTTCCGCGCCGCCTGTGCCAATCACGAATGACGGAATGCCGTAAAGGGTGTCCAGCACACCCGCGGCAGTCATGGGCCCAAAGCGCTCGTAATGGTGATCGTGACCGCTCAAAACCAGATCGACTCCGCGCTGGTGGAGAATCTGCCAGATCGGAGCGAGCTTCACGTCGCTTCCATGCGAGCCCGAGCTGAATCGGGGATGATGCCAGTACGCGACGGTGCACTCCTTGGTGCTGGCTTGCAGGTCGGCGTCGAGCCAGTCCTGCTGCTCCTTCCGTGCACGCTGATCAAACGACGAGTTCACCACGATCTCCGTGTTCAGTACCACCGCGTGCCACTCGCCGATGTCGTAGCTGTAGTAACCCTTGCCAGGTGGCCCAGCCGCCTTGCCGAAGTACTGGTAGTACGGGTCGGCGCCAGAGGTGTAGTACTCGTGGTTGCCCGGCGACGGCCTGATATTCTTCATGATGCGTTTTTGCGGATCACCCCAGGACGGCGTGAAGCAGTTGGTCCATTGACCGGTGCTTCCGCTGGTGTAGGCGTTGTCGCCAAGCGTGAACACGGCATCTGACACTTTGGCAACGCTGTCTGCTCGCAGGATGCTGTCCACAATCATGGCGGTGGCCTCGTCGCCCGTCGCATCACATCGGGCAATGTCCCCAGCGCCAAGCAGGATAGACGCACCGGCGAGCGCGACCATTTCCGCAGGGGCCGCTGCCGGTGGTGGAGTGCGCTGCGCCGGGGGATGACAACCGCTACAACCCAAGGCCAAGGCCAGTCCGGCGGCGATCGATGGGTTGGAAGGACGCCTCATTGGAATTTTCCGCAGGATTGACAAGGTAACGTGGCGAAGCAATACGTTCGTGAACCCAATTCGATCGCCCGGGTTACAATTAAGGGCGAGTGATGGAGCGTACACCGAATTGCTGTTGAATGATAGTCCCCCGAATGGCCCAGGAGCGATACCGATGAAGAGATATATCGTGGCATTCGCCACTTTGCTTGTGGTTCCGCTCGTCGTCGATCCGATTCGACACACCTGTGCCGCGCAGAACGCGAAAGGCAGATCCGCACTCGGCGGGTTCAACCTGTTCTCGGTGGCTCAGGACGTTCAGATCGGCCAACAGTCGGCGGTCGCAGCCGAGCGGCAGATGGCGCTGCTGGGTGTACCGTCGGCGAATCAGTACGTCAACCAGATCGTGCAGAAACTCAAACCATTCGCGCCGGGTGCGACGTATCCGTACGCCGCCAAGATCGTCAATGCGCCCGATATCAACGCGTTCTCGCTGCCCGGTGGTCCGCTGTACCTGAATCGCGGCCTGATCGAGGCCACACGCAGCGAAGCCGAACTCGCCAGCGTTATTGCGCACGAGATGGCCCACGTGGCCTTGCGACATGGCACCACCAGTGTGTCCAACGCCTACCTCGGCAAGACCGGACTCGGCCTGCTTGGCGGACTCGTGGGGAAGCGCGGCACCACGACCGCCAACATTGTCAGTGTTGTTGGCGGCATGGGACTGAATGCCACGTTCCTCAAGTTTTCGCGTGACGATGAGAACGGCGCCGACCGCGTTGGTGCCGAGATGATGGCTCGTGCGGGCTATTCCCCACTGGCCATGGCGGATTTCTTCGCGGTCCTGCGACAAGAGAGTGGTCGGGATCCCAGCAAGCTGGAGATGTTCTTTGGCAGTCATCCGCCCGCCGTCGAACGCGAAGCGCGCGTGCGTGAGTTGTCGGGCACGATAGCGATGGCACCATCATCAGACATTGGTGGGCACTCGCAACTGCGCACCATGATGGACGTGAAGACG
>JANOKE010000364.1:0-1182 GCA_031419135.1 Gemmatimonadaceae bacterium | reverse complement strand
CGCGAGTTGAAACTCCTGTCATTCACCGTAAACGCGGCAGCAGGGCCGAGCCCGTCAGGATCGATATCAAATGCCCTCGTCTCCGTGTTTCGTTGCACCGTGCCGACATCTTTACCATACACATTGAATTCGTACGTCCGCGGGGTGCGCAATTCCTGCGGCGTTCCATACTGGCCGCTGGCAATGAACGGCTCCGCAACAACCGACAGGCCAAGGCGAGGCGACATGGTCCAATTCAGGCGGGCCTGCAGGGATAACGTCGTCTGTCGAATCTCCGAGAAGATATACCGTCGGCCAAAGGTGTTGGCGGCCAACGCATCGGTCACGCTCGTGATGTACTGGGCGGTACCGCGGCTCCGTGAGTAGTTGGGTCCGAGTTCTCCGCTCCACCAGCTGGTGGGTCGAAAACCAAATCTGAATCCACGTGATTGCGACCAGGCTTTCGACTCATCCCACCGCTCACTTGCCGAAAGGTTCCAGGTGTACGCCTTGCGCGAGTCGCCGTTGAGATTCACGCTGATACTGTTGGACGGCACGGTTTCGGCCAGCGGCCCTCCGCGTGTGAGCCGATCGTCCAGCGCCCGGAACTCATGCGAGAGATTGACTCGAGCACCCGTGAAGTTCAGCAACTGCAGGTCGAAATCACCACGCAACGTCTTCCCGGTGACGTCGCCCCCGAAATTGGTGCGGAATTCGGGACGGACTCCCGCTCCCCAATTGCGCAGGTGCTTCCCAGGAACTCGCTCATCGTAGTTCAACCCACCCGAAACCGTGACGCGATCCGAACTGTTCTGGAATCCCAGATCGTTGATTTCGTAGCCGGGTGATATGGCATTGGTGCGCAAATCACCAGTCCAGTGGTTTCCGGCGCTCTTGTTGATGTTGAGCGTACCCGCCCAGCCCGCGAGACTCCGCGCCGACGAATCGACGTCCAGATAACTGGCATCGGGTCGTTGGTAAAACCGTACCGATGAACGTTGCGCCGCGATGATCACGGGAGTGGAACCGGCGATATATGACCCCCCGGCCGTCCCGCTGACTTCCCACGTCCGATTGGCGAACAGATGGCCGAAGTCCAGTCCTGAAACGTATGCCGAAGAACGCAACCGACCGGCTATGACGGAGTCGGCAAGGTCGCGGTGCACGGTCGTGACAATACCGCCGATGGTGGACAGTCCTTCA
>JANOKE010000363.1:0-1861 GCA_031419135.1 Gemmatimonadaceae bacterium | reverse complement strand
CGCTATGCTTTTGCTGGTGCGGGACCGCTGGCCCCATCGTCTATCGGTTAGGACACTACCCTTTCAAGGTTGAGAGACGGGTTCGACTCCCGTTGGGGCTATGGGTTCCCGATGGTAGGGTCGTGAAGATGCAGATGGAGTTGGGGGGCGTAGCTCAGTTTGGTTAGAGCACTCGACTGTCACTCGAGAGGTCGCGGGTTCGAGCCCCGTCGCTCCCGTATTACGTGAAGTGTGATGTCGTAACTCGTTACATGGGAAGCTGTTGTAGTGGGAGTGCCGGCTTGCCCGGAGCAGGCGATAAAACGCCCTCGTGGTGGAATTGGTAGACACGCTACTTTGAGGTGGTAGTGCTGAAAGGCGTCGCGGTTCGAGTCCGCGCGAGGGCATTCCGCTGGTGTAGGCGATGGGGCACGGCACCTCACCGTGAGCAGGACCCGAGTGTCGCCACAGTAGCTCAGTGGTAGAGCACCCGATTCGTAATCGGGCGGTCATCGGTTCAATCCCGATCTGTGGCTCTTTCGACTGGTCGCATCGGTCGCGCATCTAGCAGGTTCGCAACGGACGCCCTCGCGGCGTCCGTTGGCGTTTGAGGGTCTGGCGAACATGCGGTCGATCTCGATGCGCCGGACGAACACTGCTTGCATATTGTGATTTAGAATGTATATTATGGCATACATTTAAACTCATAAAGGAGGCGGAGTGACCAGACTTCTTACGCCGCATATTGCCACCATGACGGAACTGCGCGAACCGCACAAAGTGCTTGAGCGCGCGAACGGTCAGCCGGTTGCGATCCTCAGGAACTCGGCCCTCGTTGGCTACCTCGTTCCTGCCGAGGCCATCAGCATCACGGTACATGAGATCGCCACGCTGGCTGAGGTGCAGGAAAGCCTCGCACGCCGCCGCGCCGTGAACCAACCGGTGCTTGACTATCTCAAGGACAAGTGACCTTCCGACTGCTCTCTGCTGATCTGGTCGACGCCATTCACGACGCGATCCTGACAGCTGGTGAGCTGCAGGGCCGAGCGCGGGACAAGTCTCTCGAAGCCGCGCTCGCCCGCGTCGACAATCGTCTGGCCTATGGACTGATCAGCGACGTCTTCGATCTTGCCGCTGCCTACGCCGTGGCGATCGCTCGTGGCCATTGCTTCAACGACGGGAACAAGCGGACCGCTCACCAGGCGATGGACGTCTGTCTTGATCTACACGACGTCCAAGTATCCTGGGATGTCGAGGAGGTTGCCAGCATCATCGTGCGCGCTGCCCAGGGTCACATGGGCGAGCCCGATCTCGCCGAGTGGCTTCGCGCCAAGGCTTCATAGCGAGTCACGATATGCGAGTGCTGGAGTCCGGCAGCGAGCACTCGTGTTGCCCGTCAGGGATCACTGCTGGCGTCGATCCGAATAATCGCGCGACCCGTCAGCCCGTCTGCCCGTCTGCCGAAGTGTCGCCATTGGCAGAAACATCGATTGCGGTTCACAGGCCGCACCGACGGTCGTAATACCCAAGGTGCTATGAAAGGCTGTGCTCTTCGCGTCAAGAGAGTCCAAGTAAAATGCCCATCGCGTCAATCTCCTCCGACACTACGAGGCATCGGTTCAGCGCGTCGCGCATCGACCCAAGATGCCGTTTGACCTGGCCTGATGGACCAGCACGAAAGTTCGTGAGATTCCGATTTGCTCGTTGGGCCACGCGCGACTGGCCAGATACTGGTCAAGGGCGGGCACTCCACAGGAGAACCCGCCCTTGCCGTCGCCCGCGTCAATGCCACGGATCAACATGTGCTCAACGCGACTTGGCTGGTCTACCCTTCCGGGCTTTCGGTTGCCGAGCAACCACCGGTGATGTCGCCATCAACGCG
>JANOKE010000362.1:0-3239 GCA_031419135.1 Gemmatimonadaceae bacterium | reverse complement strand
CACCAGCATGAGATTGAGCGGTCCAAGCACGCCCACGAGCGCCGTGGTGATGATCGCGCCCAACATGGCACCCACGGTGCCACCCACAGCGACCACACCAAACAGGCGTTTGCCTTGTCCCGGGCGAAACACGTCGGTGATGAGTGACCAGAACACTGACACTACGAACAGATTGAAAATGCTGGTCCAGATAAAAAACACGCGTCCGACCCACACCGCTTGCTCGGCGTTGACACTGCGGAACAGCACGTAGAACGCGACCAGATTCAAAATGAAGAACCGATAGGTCCAACCGATGAACGCGCGGCGGCGCAGCTTCGAAACGAGCGATGTGTACAGCGGATGCACCAGCAGCATGCCCACCATGGTGCCGGTGAACAGCCAGGCCAGCTTGTCGGCGCCACTGGATGCGCCGATGTCATCGCGAATGGGGCGGATGACGTAGTACGCGCACAGCACCAGGAAATAGTAGGCAGTGGCCCACACCAGCACGGCGCCTTCACCGGGACGCGCGTTGACACTGGTGCGAACGCGCGCCAGCAGGCCTGTCTCAGACGTCATGTTCAACGCCCGGGCGCCGGTGGCAGTGCATCCACGAACGCGATGATCTGTTTGACCTGAGCGGCGCTGGGCAGACGCCCGGTACCACCACCGATGTTGTCGAGCATGTTCTTGGCCTGACTGGTGGCTGGTGTGACGGCGGTGATGGCCGGATGCGCGAGGATGAACTTGAGAAAGAGCTGCGCGTACGTGGTGGCGTCGAACTCCTTGGCGAACTCCGGCAGCGGTGTCGTTCCCGCTCGGCGGAACAAGCTGGTGCGACCAAACGGCGCGTACGCCAACACCGCAATCTTCTTCTCGATCGCCAATGGCAGGATCTTCTCTTCCACACCGCGATTGTCCGCCGCATAGTCGATGCCGATGAAGTCGAGCGGTTCGTTGCGCATCACCTGCTCCAGCGCGCCATACTGATTGTCGCTGGTGGTGGTGATGCCGATGTAGCGCACTCGGCCAGCGGTCTTGAACTCGCGCAGCACGGCGAGCTGCGCGGCGGGATCGCCCATGTTGTGCACCTGGATCAAGTCGATCTTGGGCAGCTTGTAGCGCGCGAATGATGCCTCAATTTGTGCGCGCGCAGCAGCGGGATCGGCCGCCGTACCGCCGCGACCCGCGACGTTCAACTTGGTGGCCCAAAAGAACTTGTTGGCGATGCCCATTTCGTTCACCAGGTCGCCGGCCACCTGTTCGGAGGCGCCGTACGATGGGGCCGTATCGAACACGCGCGCGCCCTTGTCGGCCATGGCCTGGAAGACGGCCTTGAGCGCGCTCTTGTCTTCGGCGCGCGCGACTTGGGAGAACGTGGCCGAGCTGCCGAGTCCGATGACCGGGATCTTCTCACCAGTGCTGGGTATGGCGCGCTGGATGATCTGACTTTGGGTCAGTGCGTGCAGCAGGCGCGGGGTGAGACCGAGAGTGGCGCCGACGCCGACAGTGATGCCAATGAAGTCTCGACGATTGACCATGGGGCGGGTCCTCAGGGGTGGCGGCTATTGGGCGGGGACTGCGATGCCGACTGTGAAGAAAGTACGGGCAGGGCGGGGGGAGCGCTGGGACAGGCTCCAGGAACAGATTTGGCCTCTGCTTTCCGTGTGGTTTCCGTGGAGAGCGGTTCCCTGGGGTCAGATCTCTGGTGCATTCTTCCCCCATGTACAACACCGACGGCGCGCTAACACTCTCGGCGTCCGACCTCGCGAACTTCCTGGCGTGCCGTCACCGCACCGCGCTCGATATGGCGGTCGCCATCGGTGCGCGCGAAAAGCCGCATGTACCCGATGATCCACTGGTCGATGCGCTGGTCGAACGCGGCAAAGCGCACGAAGCGCGCTATGTCGAAACTCTGCGCGACGACACGCGCGATATTGCAGATCTGAGCGTTGGCACGTTTCGGGAGCGTTGTGAGCAGACGCTTGAGGCCATGCATCAGGGTGTGAACGTCATTGTGCAGGGCGCGCTCACCGACGGACCGTGGATGGGGTACCCCGACATCCTGCAGCGCGTTGAGCGTCCGAGTGCACTCGGCCCGTGGTCATACGAAGTGGCGGACACGAAGTTGTCACGCGAAACGCGCGCCGGCACGATCCTGCAACTCAGTTTGTACTCTGACATGTTGGCAACCGCACAGGGCGCGCGTCCGGAGCAGTTTCATGTCGTGACACCCGATCCGGTTGCGCCGCACCAATCGTATCGCGTGGACGACTACGCGGCGTATGTGCGGTTGGTGCGCAAGCAACTCCTGAGCACGGTGGCTCAGGACTGGGAGCAGGTAGCCGACGACAACTATCCCGACCCGGTCGACCACTGTGATGTGTGCCGGTGGCGCGGCACGTGCTCGGCCAAGCGACGTGCCGATGATCATCTCTCGCTGGTGGCCAATATCACGCGCGTACAGCGTCGTGAACTGGAATCGCGCGAGACGGGCACACTCACGTCGCTGGCGGCGTTGCCGTTGCCGATTGCATTTACACCGCGACGTGGGTCGCGCGAGTCGTACGAGAGGGTGCGCGAGCAGGCACGGCTGCAGGTTGCCTCGCGAGACCTCGAGCAGCCGTTGCACGAGTTGCTGGCGGTGGAGCCAGCGAAGGGACTCTGTCGTCTGCCGGAACCGTCGCCCGGTGACTTGTTTCTCGATCTTGAGGGCGATCCGTTTGCGGCAGAGGGTGGTCGGGAGTATCTGTGGGGCTTGGTGGCGGCTGATGGCACCTATCGCGAGCGGTGGGCGTTCACGGAGCGTGAGGAACGCGCGGCCTTCGAATGGGTGATGGACGCAATCGCCGCCGCGCATGCAGCGCATCCCGACATGCATGTGTACCACTATGCGCCGTACGAACCATCGGCGTTCAAGCGCATGATGGGACGTCATGCCACGCGCGAGCGCGAGCTGGACGTGATGTTGCGTTCGGGCCGGTTTGTTGACTTGTATGGTGTGGTGCGTCAGGGACTGCGCGCGGGTTTCGAGATGTACTCGATATAGATTCTCGTGCCGATGTTCGGGTATAGACGCGATGTCGATCTCGTCGAGGCGAATCGGTTCCTGCGCGTGATGGAGTTGGGACTGATGACGCAATCGGCGCACGAGGTGCCGATGGAGGTGCGCGACGCAGTGGAGGGGTACAACCGCGACGATTGTGTGTCGACGTTGCGGTTGCGGGATTGGCTGGAGGTGTTGCGGGCGGAGGAGA
>JANOKE010000361.1:0-3672 GCA_031419135.1 Gemmatimonadaceae bacterium | reverse complement strand
CCATGGCGCCCACGTAGCCGCGCCCAAGAATGTCGCGCTTCACGCGTCCGACGGCAGCCGTGGCCGACTGGGTGCCCCCGGTATGCGTGGTGAGGAAGCCGATTTGTTGCGCGCCGAATCGTCCGGTCAGTCGCGCACCGGCTTCGAGCGGAATGGGGGTACCGTCGACACCCAGTCCAATACGTCGGCTGTAAAACAGTTGTGTCTGTCGTTGACGACCGAAATCAAAGATGCCCGCTCCCTCAGTGAAGAACGGGCGCTGCTCCGGAAAAAACAGCGGAAAGCGTGTGAGGTTCACCACCTGACGATCAACCTCGGCTTGCGCGAAGTCCGCGTTTGCCGTGAGGTCAAGCGTCAGGGTTGGCGCCGGCGCCAGCTTGGCATCGAGACCCGCACTGCCACGAAATCCAGGCGATCGCGTGGCGCTGAGTGAGCCATTGGCGTTCACGCTCCGTTCAGTGAGTGCTCCCGTAGTCACGACATACGGCCGCAGTTCGGCAATGGCGCGCCGTGGGAGACCATTCTCCAGCAGCCGTGTCGCCTCTTTGAATCCACGCAGCGAGCCGGCGCGTTCGAGAAAACGAATGCCCTCGGTGCGCTTCCAGGCGGCCCACAGCACCGATTCATTCTTCCGTCGAATGAAGCGTCGCACGTTCAGGTCCCAGGCGTCGGCGGCCGTGTCTGCATCTACGGGTCGATAGCGCAGCGTCTGCCACGGAATCAGCATTTCCGCTTGCCATCCCGCAGCGGTCATGCGGGCCCGACCGTCCCAGATGCCGTCCCACTCGCGCGATTCGCTCTCGAAATTGAGCACCTCGGCGTCGTTCAGTGCGCCGTTCGGATTGATGCTGAACAGAAACGCCGTGCGCTTGTCGGCGGTCGGCGACAACATCACCGAAACATGATCGTCGGAGCCGAAGTCGGCGTCGCGCCGCAACTGCGTGCGGCGAATACCCTGTGGTTCGCGATCGTACGCCCAGATACCCACCCACAAGCCTTCCGGTGATCCGACAAACCGCACCACCGTGCGCTCACTGGCCGCCTCACCTTGCTGCGGGTCGCGCTGGGTGAATGTCGTGAGACTGTCCGTTTGCTGCCATGCGGACTCGGTGAGCATACCATCCAATTTGAGTCCGCGCTGGAACAGAATGCGCGGTGAACGCGATGAGAGACTGGCGCTGTCGCGCGATTCACTCGCCGTCGCGGCGCTGGTTTGCGCATGCAGTCCGATGGCCGTAATCATCAGCGCGCAGAGCGCCACAGCCGTCACCGGCAGTGCAACGCACGCGCGGGATGGGACGGAAAACCGGCGGTGAACAAAACACATCATGGCTCAGTGAATCGAGGGGCGGGATTGCCGCGAAAGGGGCGCCGCAGCAGCATACACCATTGCGCTTGCCCGTTGATGACACTCCTAACGCTTCCCATGCCAAAATCTACCCGTTCTCGCCGAGCCGCCACGGGGCTGCTCCTGACGCTCCTGCCGCTTTTAAACGCGATGCCGCACGTGCTGGGCGGACAGTCTACAAGCGGCCCCACGACCGTGCCCGGCCTGCCATGGCCACCGGTGGCCACGTTTTCCATTCTCGGCTACGACCCGGCCACCGGTGAAGTTGGCGGCGCGGTGCAGTCGCGGGTGTTCGCCGTTGGCAACGGCGTGTTGTGGGCTGAGGCTGGCGTTGGCGTGGCCGCAACGCAGGCGATTGTCGATGTGAGTTACGGGCCTCAGGCCATCGCGTTGCTTCGTCAGGGTGTGAAGCCCGCTGACGTGATCAAACGCGTGTGGGACGGCGATCCCGATCCGCGTCCTGCCGACTGGACGAAGTTCGGCCGGCAGTTCGCCGTGATCGATGCGCAGGGCAATGTCGCCGCATATACCGGTCCCAAGGCCACCGATTGGGCCGGCGATAAGCAGGGCAAGTTTTGCACGGCGCAGGGCAACATCCTCGCCAGCGCCGAGGTGGTGAGCGCGATGGTGAAGGCGTTCGAAGACACTGAGGGACATCTGTCGCTGCGACTGCAGGCCGCGCTGGAAGCCGGCCAGATGGCCGGTGGTGACAAACGCGGTATGCAGTCGGCGGCCATGCTGATCGTGAAGAAGGACGGCGGGGTGTGGCTACACAACGACGTGGTGCTGCGTCTGCAAGTGGATGACAGTCCGGAACCCATCAAGGAACTGCGTCGCCTGGTGGAGAAGGCGGCGTCACAACGTCGCCCGGTACGTCGATGAGATTGGGCCGCGCACTCGCGCTGATGGCATGGCCCGTGTGGTTGGGAGCGCAGGCGCGACCGCCCGCGCGACCACCAACGCCGCCACGTTCCGCAACGGCCGCGCCGATCACCGTTCCCAATATCATCGTGCTGATGGTTGACGACATGGGGTGGCAGGATCTGTCGGTGCCGCTGTATCGCGACAGCACGGCAGCCAATCAACGATATCTCACGCCGGCGATCGCACAGCTCGCCGCGCAGGGCGTATCGTTTACCGATGCGTATGCGGCCGCGCCGGTCGGCATGCCAACCCGGGCCGCGCTGCTCACGGGCCGCCCCGCGGCAATTGCGGCGAGCAGCGCGAGCATCCCGTCGCTGCCGCGTCTGCTGCGAACGGCGGGCTATCGAACGATCCATATTGGCAAGACCGACTGGGGTGCGACGGGCGCGAGTGCCGCTGACGTGAAGGCCCTTGGATTTGATGAGAGTCGCACTGGTGCCCGACGTGCCGACGCACTCACCGCCGACGCGATACGCGAGATGGATGCGGCGCGGGCGATGCAGAAACCATTCTTTCTGTATCTGGCGTACGATGCGGTGCACCTGCCCAGCACCGGCGACTCGCGATTTATCGCGGCGTCTCGCGCGCGGGGCCTTGACGAACGGGATGCGCTTTTTGCGTCGCTGATTTCCGGTGTTGACGACAGTGTGCGCGACATCGTCGCGTATCTCGACACACACGCCCTGGCCGCGCGAACGCTGATTGTGCTGTTGTCGGACAATGGTGGAATCACTTCCCCACTGCGCAGTGGACTGCGCAATGTGCAAAACGCACCGCTTCGCAGCGGCATGGGCTCGGCGTACGAGGGTGGGCTGCGAGTTCCACTGATCATTCGCTGGCCGGGCGTGGCGCGGGCCGGCTTGCGTGCGTCTACACCAGTTAGCGCACAGGATCTCTTCCCGACTGTTCTGTTTGCCGCGCGCGTGCCGAACGTGGCCACGATTACGCGGGGCATGACCGGACAGGATCTCGCGTCTACACTCGGCAACACCACCCCGGTTCCCTTCGACCGGCCGTTGCTGTGGCATGTCGCCGACTACGCGACCACCGCCGTTCCGGGCAGCGATCCCTTTTCGGCGATTCGCTCCGGCATCTGGAAGCTCATCTACTTCTATGTCGGGAGTCGCTACGAGTTGTACGACCTGTCGAACGACATTGGTGAGGCGCGCGAATTGTCGCTGAAACAACCGGAGATCGCCGCGAAACTATCTGAATTGCTGCGTCGCGCGCTGACCGACGCCAACGTGTCGATGCCATTGGACTCGGCGTACGGACGGCCGTTCGCCTTGCCGGGGAGATTGCTGGTTCCGAGGTGAGGAAAGACGGGAGTAGTATCTGAGGGGTGAGGGCTGGAGAGAGGGCCGGAGAGTGAGCAGGTGCAGGGGTGAGGGTGGAGCGGT
>JANOKE010000360.1:0-2617 GCA_031419135.1 Gemmatimonadaceae bacterium | reverse complement strand
CTTCGGACGTAATGGTCGACGAGATCATGCGGTCTCCCTCTGCGTGTTGTCAGGCAGACGACTCCTTGGATGACGCGCGACAGATGCTGCACACCCATTCCGCGACCAGCTTGCCCGTTGTCGACAGCACCGGGCGGTGCTGTGGTACCGTCGACAGCCAGCATCTCGAGCATTCACTGACATCCCGGCCAGAGCCGGCAGGCGTTCACCACATGGACCAGACATGAAGATACTCCTGGCAATTGATTCCTCGGCGCACAGTGACATGGCGATTGACGTTGTCAGCCGCCAGTCCTTCGTCGATCAAACCGAGATCCACGTGCTATTCGTCGTCGAGCATATTGTGCCGATGGCGTATGGAATGGGCGTGATTGACACCACGGCGTATGACGCGTTGGAACGCAACGCCAACGATGTGGCCCGGTCGACCCTTGAGAAGGCAGCGGATAGACTGCGATCGAGCGGCGCTGCAGCACAGGCCACGATCACAACCACCGTAGGGTCCGGATCACCGAAGCGGGTAATTCTCGACACGGCGGAAACGTTGCGGGCAGATCTGATTGTAGTTGGCTCACATGGCTACGGCGCCATCAATCGCTTCCTGCTCGGATCGGTCTCGCAGGCCGTGGCACAGCATGCCAAGTGCTCGGTGCTTATTGTGCGGACGCCGAAGGAACCAGAACGCGATGAGCCAGACGCAGATTCAACGACTTCGGCAAGTTAGCGACCATGCTACGCGAGTGACCACGAGGGCAACACTTCCACCACAGAGCGCACCATGCACAAACACTACGATGGGATGCCCGGAATGACCACGCCTGCCACAGCGCCGGATCCGAAAAAGGCATCGCCCGGACCGAAAAAGGCGCCGACAGTGGCAAAGAGTCCGGGGCAGAAGGATGACGCGTCAACGAGCGTCTCGAAGGCGCCTCCGCGAAAAGTGCGTAAGCCCTGATCTGTGAGCTTCGAAATTTCCCGCTCCAGTTCCAGCGCCTGTACAGGCTGGGGCAGAGCAGTGCGTGGAAATTCCAGCGTTACGGGGATGCGAAATGTTGGACTGCGTCCGCCACCATGCGGTGCGTGCACCATCGTGCGTAGTAGTCGGCGAACAGTATTCCGAGCACGTGTGGGACTCCTCTCGCCGGGCGCAAGTACTCGAGGGAACCGACGGTGCGAAATCGTCCGGCATCAACGCTGATCGCCATGTGTCCGCCTCCCATCTTCCATGAAGGCTCGGTCATGTGCTCGGACAGGCGCTGGTGATTATCAAGGCGCGCAAACACGCGTTCGATTGGCGCAGTTGCGAGTCCACTGCTTTCATAGCGACGCGGTGTCAAACAGCCATCGAAGGATGGCGCAGTCGAGGTCTGCCGTTCCGTGCTGGTCGTCATGGCTTGTACCGACAGTATCGCCGCTGTGCGCCACCGACACCATCGCACCAATGACGTACTGCTTGTCTGGTCATAACCGATCGTGATCGCTGTACGCTGCGCCGCTGACGGCGCCGTGAACCCCCCGCGCGCGCTCAATCGCAAGTGCAGAGCGGCCAGAGCACGTGCGAGAAACCCGAGTACAGATAGGTCATCAGCGGCCTGGGGCGCGGCGCGTCATGCTGCGGGGTGAGCCATACGACGCCTTCGGCCAGTTGCTGAAGACCGAAGGGCAACGGAATCAACGCAAAGGGCCGTTCGCTGCGTGTCCTCGTTGCTCGCCAACCGATCACCATTGCAGTGGCCATTAACAGCGCCCCGGTCAACAGGTACGGAGCGTTCATCTGCCAGATGAACATCGCGCTGCCCAATAGTGGTCCGCTCGCTCGGCCAAGCCCGTTGGCGGCATTCTGAGCGCCGAGCGAGGCGCCAACGGCGCCACTGCCGCTGCGCTTGGAAATCAGTGCATAGAGGCTCGGTGAGCGCCGAGCCCAGGGCCAACAGTTCTACGACGGCCAGCACAAGAAACGTAGTGCGCGCGATCGTGAGCAGCGCAAAAGACTCGACCGGTGCCGATTTGATGAAGCTCGCGTATGCGCCCCGCGAGCATGCTCACGGCGGCAGTTCCCCGCATCTTCGTCTCCCCACTGACGGGGCGCGGCGCGGCAACGTTCAACGATTCCGGGAGCGCGGTGACATGCACCTCTTGGCGGGACAACACTGCGCCAAGCGCTGGGCCGACGACGAAGCCCAGACGCCCGTCAGCAATCCAACATGCATCACCATCAATTTGCGCGACACCCTCAGCCAACGCGAGCCGCTCCACGTAGAACGGCAGCACCGGCATGGTAATGCCAACCCCGATCATAACGACGAACAGGCAGGCGAGCAGCACCCAGAGATGCCTACTGATCACGTCCACCCTGTTCACGCGGAGCTCCTGCGATATAAGCGACGAGGCCTGCGAGCCAGACGAGCGCCGGAACCAGCAGCCACCACCGAAAATCTGATTCGAGCGCAAAGTTGGTGGCGCTCATCAACGCGACCGTGAATACTCCGGAACACGCGAGAGCCCATGACGTGCCCTGCAATCGCCGTGGTATCGCGACGGTCGCAACGAACACGGTAAGGACGCCAGCGCCCGCCATGAATCCGCCCATGACGGCAAACACATGCTGCAACCAGCG
>JANOKE010000359.1:0-2486 GCA_031419135.1 Gemmatimonadaceae bacterium | reverse complement strand
GAGGCCCGTGATGCCGGCCGGACTTCCCGGACGCCAGATGCCGAACGGACTGATGCCCACACGAACTGACGGCGCCGCAGTGTGCACGGTGGTGTACAGTCGCTCGACGAAGCGATTGGTGTTGTCGCGACGCCAATCCGCTCGGGCAGCGGTTTGTCCGGCACTGAGCACGGCAACGATGTGTAGTTCCTGCAGCGCCGCCGCCAGCCTGATCTCGCGCGTAAGGCGCTCGACGCTGAGGCCCTGCGCCAGATCCTGCGGGAGCACCTTCACGACCACGTCGCGGTCCAGCGCCTCATCTCGTGCGACAAAGACGCGCGACATCCCCGTCGCCGCCCAGTTCGCGGTCCACGTGGTAGGTCGAACCCAACGCCTGCTGCAGCTGCTCGCGAATCGGGTCGATTGCGTGGCCGAAGGGGGACAGAAGTGCTGGCGGGAATATCGCGCGCCGCTCAGAAATCTGCTCGTCGCTCCGCTATTCAGTCACGATCTATAGCCGGCGATCGCGAACTGCCCATCCACCGTCCGACACGCGCGCACTAACTGCTCGAAGCGCCGCTCGTCCGTTGCATCTGCAGGCACCAGAGCGAGCCGCTACCGCATCCCCAGCGCCTCGTCAAAGTACGCGGTAACGTCGATGCAGAGCGCCTCGCGTGCGCCATCGGGTCGCCACTCCAACACCGATTCGGCTACGACATCCTCAGCGCCGCGGCGAACCACGCGAATGCTCCGGCTCCAGCGGTCGACAATCCAATACTCGCCGACGCCACTCCGGATATAGAACGCACGCTTCTGTTCGCGGTCGCGACGAAACGTCGTGCGTGACGCAATCTCCACGACGAGGAGCGGGGTCGGCGCCTCCTGCCAAGTTCGAGGAACTGCCGCTGTGTGTGGTCGCACCATGATATCCGGTTCGACTTCAGAGCCGTCCACTCGCACGACCGCGCGCGGGGTAAAGACTCGGCCGATTCCTTGCGCGGATACATACGGCACCAGTATCGCGAGCAGTTGCGACGCGAGCGATTCATGCGCGGGCGACGGTGCCGGCGTCACAAACAGCTCTCCGTCAACAAGCTCGTATTTGTTGCCGTCGTCTGGCAGCCGGTCGAGCTCGGCCAGCGTCCACTCGCTCGTTGAAAGAGCCATGAGCATGTTCCGTGTGTCCTCGGCGATTGGGGTTGGTAGCGCATGGGGTGAAGATGCGCTCGCTCGCCGAAAGTCCGTCACCATTCCCACTCGCCCCGTACCTTCACATCGCCAACCACCGGACGGTACGCTCGGCGTGGGCGCCGAGTCAATACCGTTGCATCAACGGGATGAAGCATGGGCAAAGCGACGCTGCCACATCCCGGCGAATCGCGGCTTACATCGAGCTCGCCGTGGCGACGATCGGCGCAAACCGCACATGTGACCAGAGCGGCTCCAGGAAGCGGTGCCTACGCGGAGAACGCCGCAGGCCGCTCAGGGCTTCAGCGTGACCGGCAACCCAAGACGAGCGCGCACCGCCGGCCACCGCGGATCGTGTCGCATCGCCGCGAACTCCGAAATGTTTTCCACGAATGGCGCGAAGATGTCGCGCACGCGGATCGCCTCGTCCAGCGACCGGAGGGCATTGTCCAGATCACCCAGCTCGGCGTACCAGCGCGCGCGCTCGTGCGGGATGCGCACCTGCTCCGATGCGGCCAGCTGGGCTCGCACGACCGCTTGGTAGCTTCCCATGCCCCAAGCCCGCCGCAATGCGTCGGTCGGACGCTACGTGGACCTGTTGGTTGACCTGCTGCTCGTGCGTCGATTGCCGCCATGGAGTGGAAACCTTGGGAAACGACTGGTACGTTTGCCCAAGGTGTACGTGCGTGATAGCGGCGTGCTGCATGCGCTGCTGGGGCTCGATACGATCGATGACGTCCTCTCTTATGCCATCGCGGGCCCAAGCTGGGAGGGGTTTGTCATCGAGAATCTCATCGCAGCGGCAGGGCCCAATCGGATTCCGCTATTCTTCCGCACGGAGAAAGGCGCGGAAGTGGATCTCATCTTCGAGCGCGGTGGACGGGTGGAGATGGTTGTCGAGATCAAGCGCTCTACCGCACCAACCGTCTCCAGGGGATTTCGAGTGGCGTGCGACGATCTCGCGCCCAAGGCGGCGTTCGTGGTGTTTCAGGTTCCACGCGCGCGTCAGGATATCGACATTTGGCGTATCGCCGATCATGGTCACAGCACGAAACACAATGTCGGCAGGCGTGTGCTCTGCCGCCACGCCGAAGGGCAGACGGCGCAACGCGCGCAGCACTCGTTCGGCGTTGGCGATGGTGGGATCAATCAGGATGTTGGTGTCGCGAGTCGCACGCTGTCCCCCAGAGCTGCATCGCGGTCGCCCCGACCACGAGATAGCGCGCCTCATCGGCATTGAGCAGGCGACAGACCTGTGCGACTCGGCTGACCGGGGGCGTCATGCGATCGTTTCGTTGGCGCGCCGCCACGTCAGGAAG
>JANOKE010000358.1:0-13475 GCA_031419135.1 Gemmatimonadaceae bacterium | reverse complement strand
CAGTGATCCGGTCGCGCCTCCACCGCCGATAACCATCGCCATCTCGCCGACCAGCAGCACGGTCAACGCGGGCGCGACACTTTCGTTCAGCGCAACCATTGCCAACAGCTCCAATACCGACGCAACATGGACGGCCAGTGGAGGCACCATCGCCGGTTCTGGCCTGAATGCCACGTACACCGCGCCGCTGGGCGGCGGACCGTTTACGGTCACCGCCACCAGCTCGGCCGACGTCTCCAAGAGTGCATCGGCCACGGTAACGGTAACACCCATCGGCATCACCCTGTCGCCAGCTCTCGCAACGATCGGCGCGGGTGGCACCCAGCAATTCTCTGCAACGGTGGTGAACAGCGTCAATACGGCCGTCATCTGGACGGCGTCAAGCGGCACCATAAGCGGTACCGGCAACAGCATCACCTACACCGCGCCGGCGACTGGCGGCACGCACACGGTAACCGCAGCGAGCGCGGTCGATCCGGCGAAATTGGCCGTGTCCCGCGTGACCGTCACGCCAGTTGCGATCACGGTGACGCCCACCAGCCAAACGCTGTATCGCGGTGAACCCGTCACTCTCACATCGGTGATCACCGGAACCACAATCGCCGATGTGATGTGGTCGACCACCTGTGGCGCCGTGAACGGCGCGGGTGCATCGGTGATCTACACGCCACCGGACACGCCCGGCCCATGCACGGTGACGGTGCGCAGCGCGCTCGACGCCACCGTTTCGTCCAGCGCCACGTTCTCTGTGCGACCCTTGCTTCGTGTTGCAGCATTCGATGATGTCAGCGACGGCGCGTGCTCGTTCACTCACTGCTCACTGCGCGAGGCGATCACCACCGCCAACGCGCAACCCAACGTGGATACCATCCGTTTCTTCGTGCCGGCCGCATCGGGACACACCGCCGGCACCACCATTACGCTCACCGCTGCACTGCCGGTGATTGCAACGAGTACCCACGTCGTCGGTCCGGGCCCGGCACTCCTCACGCTCAACGCCAACGGATCCGTCGTGAATCCGCGTCGCGCGCTTGCTTTCTCGGGTGCGCTGTCGGGATCGGTGACCGGGCTGTCCGTGCGCGGTGGCGTTGCCGACGCTGGCGGCGGGATCGCCATCACCAGCACCGCCAACGTGAGTCTGACCGATCTGGTCATCGTGCAGAATGAGGCCCGCAACGGCAGTGGTGGCGGACTGCACGTGCACAACACGGCGATCGCTCGCTTGCTGCGCGTGGTCATCGATTCCAACCGCGTGTTCGGTGCGACGCAGTCGGGAGGCGGTGCAAGCATCACAGCCGGCTCGACGGTGAGCATAGCCGGTGGTCGCGTCAGCTTTAACACCGTTGAGAATGGCGCGGGCGGCGGTGTGCGGGTGCTCGACGCGTCGCTCACCATGGACAGCGTCACCGTACAGGGGAATCTCGTAGTGGCTGGCGCTTCGGGCGGCGGCGGGATGATCATCGAAGGCACAAGTTCGGCGCAACTCACTCGAATGGCGGTGTTGGACAATCGCGCGCCGAGTGGTGAGGGGGGTGGGTTGCGGCTGCTGTCGAGTGTGAACAGCACGCTCACCAATTCGATCGTTTCCGGCAACACCGCGTTGCTGGCCGCGGGTGTGGCAGCGGGCAACATTGGAGTGCTGACCGTTACAGGCACCACAATTTCCGACAATACCGCTTCAACGCGCGCCGGTGGGGTGTTTCTCTGGGGCGCGTCTGATGTGACCTTTACGAATTCCATCATCAGCAACAACACGGCGCAAAGCCAGGGCGGTGGCGGCGGTCTGAACATGCAGAACACGTCGAGTGCGCGACTGAACGGCGTCACGATCTCGGGAAATCGTGCGCAGGGGATTAGTCAGCACGGCGGCGGTATCTTCGCCGGCGCCGGCACGGAGATCGTGATGATCAACGGCAGTATCGCCGGCAACGAATCCGAGGCCGGATGGGGGGCGGGACTGTACGCGTTCACGAATATCGTCACGCTTACCGATGTCACAGTCCGCAACAACACGGCGTCATCCAGTGGCGTCGGTGCCGGGCTCACGGTACTCGACAACGCAACGCTTACGATCACGGGCGGCAGCATACGGGACAACCGCGCGATTGGCGGGTCCGGCGGCGGCGTGTTTTTGCGTGCGAGTTCGGCGCAAATTCAAAACGTGGAGTTTGCGGGGAACATGGCCGACCATCAAGGAGGTGCCATACAGGTGCTGGGCGCCAGCACGCTGAACGTGGCCAATTCCACGTTTACCGCTAACCGCACCGCTCTCATTCCCGGTGTGCTCAATTCGGGTGTGGGTGGCGCGCTGTCGATATTCGACGCCACCGTGACAACAATCGCGAACAGCGTGTTCGCGGCGAACACCGCTGCGTTCGTTGGCGGCGCGATCGGAAAGGGTTCGTCGGGCCTGCTCACCATCACCGACACGCGTTTCGTCAACAACAGTGCAGCATTCCAGGGCGGTGCGCTGCAACTGGTGGGAAGCGGCAGCAACATACTCCGTCGCATTACGGTATCGGGGAACCGCGCGACCACCGGTGGAGCGAGTGCAGCCAGCCTTGGCGGCGGGATTACCAACGGATCCGTGATGTTGCTCGAGAACTCGGCGGTGTTCGAGAATACGTCCGGCGAGCTGGGCGGCGGGATTTACTCGAGTACCGCCGCGAACAGCACGATCCGCAGCACCACGCTCTCCAGCAACAGCGCTCCAACCGGAGGTGGACTCGACGCCGCAGGCCCCACGGCCTTGATCAATGTCACGCTCGTGGCCAACACCGCATCCATCAGCGGCGCCGGCGTGTCCAGCAGTTTTGCACGCGGCGTGGTCACCATCAGCAATTCCCTTCTGTCGGGCAATCTTCGCGCAGGCACCGCCGAGAACTGCGCCACGATCAGCGGTGGTACCATCACGTCGGGCGGCTATAATCTGAGTGATGACGCAAGTTGTACGTCGCTGACCGGTCCATCCAACCGGAACAACACGCCGGCAGGAATAAGCGCCAGCCTTGCGGATAACGGAGGCCCGACGCGTTCACATGCCCTGCAGCCTGGCAGTGTGGCGATCAATGCCGGCAATGCGGCCACCTGTCCGATCACCGATCAGCGTGGCTTCACGCGTGTAGGTGTGTGCGATATCGGTGCGATCGAGTTCGGCGGGGTGGCGTCGGCGCCTGGTGCGGGGCTTCGCGCGGCGGCGGCGCGTTTGCTGACACCGACCATCGCATCACCCGGTGCAGTGCGCGGTGCAGTGCGCGGTGCACGGACCAGCACCACGCCTAGGCTGACTGTGCCGCCGTCGGTCGATACGGCCGATCGGCGCGGCAGTGCAACACATCCGACCATGCTGCTGGTGACGCGGCGCGGTGGTGGTGGTTGATTGAACCGCAGGGGACGCAGAGGGCGCAGAGGACAGATCGGGAAAAACATTTCAGTTCCCTGCGAACTGTGCGAACCCTGCGGTAGAGAAATAGCAAACCCGTTCAACCGCCAAGGTCGCAAAGGACGCGAAGAACACTTTTGGTTAACAACGTCGTCCTTGGCGACCTTCGCGTCCTTGGCGGTGAAATCGTTCGAACTCGCCCTGCGCGATAGATTCCACCAAACAATCAAGATTCGCCGGTTGATCGGAGCGTGGTGCGAGCGGTATGTGATTGAACCGCAGGTAGAAAATACCAAACCCATTCAACCGCGAAGGTTGCAGGGACGCAATGGGACAGGGTGTTGCTGCGTGCGCATCACCGCGACCGAAACGAAATGCTGGTGTTGCTGAATTCGCCACCAGTAAGCGATCCGGTTAGCCCGACGCCGCTGCCGACATAGTGTCCGATCAGTCGGAAACGATCGCCGCTGGTCCGACTGAACGTGATGTCCAGAGTGTCGGCGTGACGCGTGCCGACGAGTGTGAGTGCATCGGCGGTGCCGGGGCTCAGGAGCGATGACAGGGTGCCGGTGCCCGACACCGATGATGCCTTGATCGTGAGTGTCATGAAGAGCACCTGGCGGGTCGCGGTAATATCGGCGGACCAGGACTGGGCTTCCGTTGGCCGCGTTGAGTTTTGGCATGCGCTGAGCATCGCCATCAGCGTCGCCCCAGCACAGATCGCGGCAACAATGATTGAACGGAGTCCGGCCATGCGGCGAATATACGCCGAAATCGCTGCCCGCGAGTTACGCCGACGGAACTTGAATGGGACTCGGTGTACCCATGCTGCACCCTGCTGCGCATCGCTATTCGAGACGCAATACTTCTTCTCTCATGCTTTTATGTCATCTTTTGATCGCACGATTTCGGGAGACGCGCTGGTACATCATCTCCCCATCGACGCCTTGTCGATCGACCTGTCCCTCGTCTCCCAGCATGGTCGCAGCGCCCGCACGCTCGTCAAGCAGGGCCCGCTCCGCCTGACGCTGATGGAACTCGCACCGGGCGGTCATCTCCCGACACACAGCAGTACCGGCCCCGTTTCCATTCATGTACTCAAGGGTCGCGTAACGATCTCGGCGCTGAACGCCGACTACACCCTGAGCGCTGGTGACGTGCTGGTGCTCGCGGGCGACGTCGAGCACTCGGCGCTCTCCGACGGCGGTGCGCTCTTCCTGTTGAGTTTGGTGCACCTCGAATAAGCCGATGATGACGTGCCCCCACGATCGTCCGTGCAAGCGCTCCGGCGAGCCTTGTGTTAGATTGAGCCAGGGTCCGGTGTAACTTCGGGCCCTGATTGTCGCAGTCACGGCGGTATTTGCCGCCAATGTTGGTTGACAGTATTTGAAAAGGAGAATTCCCATGCTTATGACCGTCGCGATCGTGCTCATTGTCCTGTGGCTGCTGGGTATGGTCAGCGCGTACACAATGGGCGGACTGATTCACGTGCTGCTGGTGGTGGCGGTGATCGTCGTGCTCGTGCGTCTCATTCAGGGTAGAAAGCTCATCTGAATACCGCAGACCCCTATCGTTGCCCGGCGATGTGCGAGCCTGACTAACGTACGTCACGCTCGGTCCGCGCACGAATGATGGGGCGTAGCGACCGCGCGCGCGCGGAGGCCTCTGAGGAGTTGCTGGTCGGCCCCATACGGGGTGATCTGCTGGGAGCGGATCACCTCGCTGCGCGCGCACGCGCCGTGGCACGCGGACAACGCGTGGTGGTTGGGCGTACGCCGCTCCGGTCGGCGCGATTGCTGGCGCGACTTGCCAGCACGCGACGCGTGCTTGAGGACGCGCACGAACGGCTCCTGTCCGCATCCGCGAATGAGGAGGATGCCGGACCAGCCGCCGAGTGGCTGTTGGACAATTACCATGTGGTGCAGGAGCAATTGCAGGAGGTCCGGGCCAGCCTCCCACGCGGATACTATCGCGAACTGCCCGAGCTCCTCAACGGACCGCTGACCGGTTATCCGCGCGTGTACGAGATGGCCATTACGCTCATCTCACATACGGAAGCGCGCATCGATCTGGAAAACGTCGACCTGTTTGTCGAGTCGTTTCAGACGGTGACGCCGCTGTCGATCGGTGAACTGTGGGCTATGCCGGCGATGCTCCGCCTCGGTCTCATCGAGAGCGTGCGGCGGATGACCTTGCGCACCGTGCAACGTCTCGACGAAGGTGAGCTCGCCACGCACTGGGCGGATCGCATTCTCGACGCCAGTGCGCGTGGCGGAGCCGACCTGCGCACCGCATTGCGAGAGTTCGCCGACAGCGATCACGTGCTGACACCGCATTTCGTCGCGCGTTTGCTGCAGGTGTTGCGACAAGCGGACGGCGCGTCGCCACCGTTGCAGTGGCTGGAGCATTGGCTGCGGGACGCCGGCGCGGGTCCCGAGAACGCCGTCGCTGAATCCGCGCATCGCCGGGCCCTGACGCAGATCATGATGGCCAACAGCATCACCAGTCTTCGCAATATCGGACGACGCGACTGGCGGGTGTTCGTCGAGCATCAAAGCGCGATGGAGGCGGTCCTCCGTGAGGACCCGTCGGGCTTCTATCCGTTGATGACGTTTGCCACTCGCGACCAGTATCGCCATGTGGTCGAGCGTATCGCCAAACAGACTGGACATCGGGAAACGTCGGTGGCCCAGTGGGCGGTCGATCTCGCCCAGCGGCATGCGGTGGCACCGTCGGATCAAACCGGTGTTCCCGATGCCCATGTGGGATTCTACCTGCTGGACACCGGACTCACCCAGCTCGAACAAACGGCTGGCTACGCACCTGCGCTCGGCGAACGAATCGAGCGTGCGGTGCGGGCGCACCCGAACATCGTTTTTCTGGGTGGGCTGGCGTTGTGCACCGTGCTGGCGGTGTGGTGGGTGCTGTTGCTGGTGGCGCCGGAAGAGCGCCGCGCCCTGTGGATAGTGTTGTTGTTTGCGTTCCTGCCGGCGCTCGATATCGCGGTAAACGTGTTCAATCAGGTCGTCTCCGCCTGTCTGGCCCCAAAGGTGCTCGCGCGCATGGACCTGTACGAACATGGCGTGCCCGCCGCGTACCGCACGGCAGTGGTGATTCCCACGCTGTTCGGGAGCCCGGACGATGTGCGCGAGGCCCTCGACAATCTTGAAGTGCAATACCTGGCCAACCGCGAAACGCATCTGCACTTCGCCGTGCTCAGCGACTTCACCGACGCATCGAGCGAAACGCAGCCGAGCGATGAGGCGATCGTGACTGCCGCGCTCACCGGCGTACGCGCGCTCAACGACCGGCATGCGTTGGGACAGCCGGATGCGTTCCATCTGTTGCATCGGCCGCGTCGATGGAACGCCGCACAGGGCGTTTGGATGGGTTGGGAACGCAAACGCGGCAAACTGTCGGAGTTCAACCAGCTCCTGCGCGGCGGTGGCGCCGACGCGTTTTCCGCAATCAGCGGCGATGTCTCGGTGCTGCGTGACGTCAAGTACGTAATCACGCTTGACGCGGATACGGTTCTGCCGCCCGACGCCGCGCCGTCGCTGGTGGGCGCGATGGCGCATCCGCTCAATCGCCCGGTGTACGATCCGGTGTTGCAGCGCATCACGCGAGGGTACGGCATCCTGCAACCGCGGGTGAGCGTGTCGCTGCCCAGTGCGCATCACACACGCTTTGCCATTATCGCGTCCGGACACCCCGGCGTCGATCCTTATGCCACCGCCGCATCGGATCTCTACCAGGACCTGTACGGCGAAGGGAGCTACACCGGCAAGGGGATCTACGATGTCGACGCGTTTGAACTGGCCACGCACGGACGCTTCCCCGAGAATACGCTGTTGTCGCACGACCTGCTGGAAGGAAACTACGCGCGTGCCGGTCTCGCAACGGATGTGATGGTGTACGATGACGCACCGGCGAGCTATGTCGGCAGCGCCACACGCACGCACCGATGGATTCGCGGCGATTGGCAATTGCTGCCGTGGCTCCGTCGCATGGTGCCGGGTCGGGATGGTCCGGAGCGCAATCGCCTGTCGGTGATCTCGCGATGGAAGATCCTCGACAATCTGCGTCGCAGCATCGTCGAACTCACGCAACTGCTCTTTGTGCTCGCCGGCTGGACCATCCTGCCGGGCTCCGTACTACACTGGACGCTGCTGGGGCTTGGCGCCCTCGTGGCTCCGTGGGCGAGCGTGCTGACGAGGGCGATCGTGCAGCCTCCACGCGACAAATCGTGGCGCACCTACTATGCCGCGGTTGGACAGGATGCAATCGTGAGCGGCCAGCAGGCCATGGTCGCGCTCATCTTCTTGCCACATCGGGCCTGGCTGTCGGTCGACGCCATCGTCCGCACGCTCTACCGCGTATTCGTCTCCAAACGACAACTCCTCGAGTGGCAATCGGCCTCGTTCGTGGAGCGCGCGGCCACTGCCCGCATGGATAGCTGGCGCTCCCTGCGTGCCTCGGCGATCGTGGTGGGTGTCGGCGTCACGACCCTGTCCCTCGTCGCGGTGCGTCGCCAGATGACGCTGGGGTTGCCACTGGACGAGCTCGGAACGTCGGCGCTCGCCGTGTGGAGCATCTCGTTGCTGTGGATTGCCGCCCCGCGTTGTGCGATGGTGTGGAGCAGACGGGTCGCGCCCGTCCAGCGCCCGCTCTCGACGGCCGAGCGCGCCACCGCGATGCGTTATGCCACCGCACACTGGCAATTCTTCAACCGCTTCGTTTCCGCCGAAACGCATTGGCTGGCACCAGACAATTTCCAGTCTGACCCTGAGCCGGTGGTCGCGATGCGCACGTCGCCCACCAACATCGGCGTGCAGTTGCTGGCCACGGTCACCGCGTGCGATCTCGGGCTCATCCCGGCACTCGACATGACGGCGCGACTCGAGCGCGCTTTTGCCACGCTGATCACACTGCCACAGTATCGCGGACATTTCTACAACTGGTACGATCTCAACGACCTGACCGTGCTGCAACCACGGTATGTCAGTACGGTGGACAGCGGCAACCTGGCCGGGCATTTGATCGCGCTTCGACAGGCGTGTCTGCAACTGGCACTGGCGGAGCCCGGGCTGCGCGACCGTCTGTACGCGGTGGCCAACCAGGCGTATGCACTGGTGATGGCCATGGACTTCACGTTTCTCTATGACGGGAAGCGGAAGCTGTTCACCATCGGGTTTCATCCCGATTCGTTCACCGCCGACGACTCGTACTACGATCTGCTGGCCTCAGAGGCGCGGCTGGCCAGCTTTGTGGCCATCGCCAAGAACGATGTGCCGGTCGAGCACTGGTTCCGGCTGTCGCGCTCGCTCAACCGCACCGCCGGCGCCACAGCGCTGGTGTCGTGGAGCGGCAGCATGTTCGAGTATCTCATGCCGGTGCTGGTGATGCGGTCGCTGCCGTTCACCATGCTCGATCAAACGTATCGCGGGGCGTTGGATCGGCAGCGTGCCTACGCGCGGCTCCGCAATGTGCCGTGGGGAATCAGTGAAAGCGCCTACAATGTGCGCGATCGTCACCTCACGTATCAGTATCACGCGTTCGGCGTACCCGACCTCGCGCTCAAGCGCGGGCTCGCCGGCGATCTGGTGATTGCGCCCTATGCATCGGCGCTGGCCGCGATGGTCGATCCGGCGCATGCGCTGGCCAACCTGCACACGCTCGAGACCAAAGGCGCCCTCGGCGAATTCGGTTTCTGCGACGCGATCGACTACACGCGGCCACCGCCTGGCGAGCGCTTTGCGGTGGTGCACACGTACATGGCGCATCACATCGGGATGTCGCTCGTATCGCTCGCCAACGTGCTTCTCAATAACCGCTGGCAGGAACGCTTTCACGCCGATTCGCTGGTCCGATCGGCGGAATTGCTGCTGCACGAACGGGTGCCGAGGCGACTGGTACTGCAATCGGCCCAGCGGGTGCGGATCGATGACGATGTGATGGATCATGGCGGTCACCGACCCGTGGTCCGTGACATCAACACGCTGGAAACGAGCGTTCCACGGATCGCGTTGCTGGGTGCCGTGCCCTACACCGTCATGCTGAATCACAACGGCAGCGGCTACAGTCAATACGAAGGACTGGCGGTTACCCGTTGGCGCGCCGACGGAACGCGCGATGATGCCGGGCAGTTCTGTTACCTGAAGGACGTCGGCAGTGGTCGCGTCTGGTCATCCGCATACCAACCGATATGCAAGCCCGCCGAACGAAGTCGTGCCTGGCTCGGTTCGGATCGGGTCACGCTGCAACGCGTTGATGCCGACATTGAAACCCGCACCACCATCACCGTCGTTCCCGGCGATTCCGCCGAGGTGCGCTGTGTCACGTTGACCAACAGTGGGCGCACAGCGCGCGATATCGAGCTGACGAGTTACGGCGAAGTTGTCATGGCGACTCCGGCCAGCGATCGCGCGCACCAGGCGTTCTCGAACCTGTTTGTGGAGACTGAGTGGCACGCGTGGTGCAACGCGATCACGGCGTCGCGTCGTCCACGTACGCCGGACGAGCCGCGTCTGTGGTGCGTTCACATCGTCGATGCCGGACGCGATCGACTGGGTACAGTCTCCTGTGAGACGGACCGGGCGCGATTCCTCGGTCGAGGGCGCAGTGTACGGGATCCGGTGGCGATGGAATCCGACGGCGCGCTTTCCGGAACCACTGGCGCGGTGCTCGATCCGATCTTCGCCTTGCGCACCCGCGTGCGGGTGGCGCCCGGCCAATCGGTGAGTGTGGCGTTCACGACGTTGGTTGCCACCAGCCGCGCGTCGGCCTTCGCGCTGGCTGATCGTTATCACGACGCGCACGCCGCTCAACGCGCATTGGATTTCGCGTGGTCGGTGTCCGAAAGCGAGCGTCATGAGTTGGGTATCACTTCAGCCAGCGCGGCCGACTATCAGGATCTGGCCACCCAACTGCTCTATCGTGGCGGATCGCTCGCGTCACCGGTGGACGAGGTTCGACGAAACCGCAGCTCGCAGCCGCGGCTGTGGGTATACGGGCTCTCGGGTGACGTCCCAATCGTGTTGGCCACCATCGATTCGCTGGATGGGCTGCCGACGTTGCGCGAATTGTTTGTCGCGCACGGCTACTGGCGTCGTCGCGGTCTCACGGTTGATCTCGTGGTCCTCAATGGACACCCTCGCGACTATCTCCAGGAGCTCCGCGACGCCATCGTCGAAGTGATGGTCGCGGCCAACGATGCCACCCTGCTGGACCAATCGGGCGGCGTGTTTGTTCGCCGGCGCGATGCGTTCGAAGCCGACGACTTGCTGATGCTGTCAGCGACCGCGCGGATGCACCTCTCGTGCGACGGTCGTTCGCTGTCTCGCGTGCTGTCGGGGGCGGACACGGCCATGGCAGACGCCGTGGCGAGCCAGTTTGATGCCGCCGCCACGCGGGCACTGGAGCGCAGCACACCAGCACTCGTCCCGGCGATCGGCGCGACGGTCGAGCGTGGTCATCCGCTGGCCTCGATCGCGTCGGTGTTGCGACCGCTCGTTGCGCCACTCATTCCGCGACTGCCGCGCTTCCGTGAACCGCTACGCCCGGCGCCGTTCGAGTCGGAAGCGCTGCTGTTCGACAACGGCATCGGTGGAGTGGACGCGCACGGTGAGTACTGCATGATCGTGAGTGACGATCATCTCCCCCCTGCACCGTGGGTGAATGTGATCGCGAATCCGTGGGGAGGCTTCCTGGTATCGGAGCGCGGAAGCGGGTGCACCTGGGCAGAGAACGCCTATTTCTACCGGCTCACGCCCTGGCACAACGATCCCGTTTCCGATCCGTCGAGTGATGTGCTGTTTCTGCGCGAGACCGACAGTGACGACGTGTGGAGCGCGACACCAGCGCCGGTGCGGACCGACGCGCCGTATCGCGTGCGACACGGCCCCGGGCGGTCGACATTCGAACACGATCACGACGGGATCACGACGGAATTGACACTGGGCATGCCGGACGATGCGGCGGTCAAGCTGTCGCTCTTGCGCATCAGCAACAGGTCCGACCGGCCGCGTCGCCTCACGATCACGGCGTATGTCGAGTGGACCCTCGGCGCCCGACGCGAGGACACGCAGTATCAGGTGCGCACCCGATTTCTTCCCGATGAACGCGCCCTGATCGCGCAAAATCATTTCGATCCGATCTTTCGCGAGTGGACGGCGTTTCTTGCCACCAGCGAACCGGTTACGAGTTACTCCGCCGATCGGCACACGTTCATCGGACGTGACGGCTGTCTGGCCGTCCCGGCCGCATTGGCGCGAGATCAGTTGGACGGCACAACGGGCGTTGGACTCGATCCGTGCGCCGCGCTGCAGATGCAGATCGTGCTGGCACCCGGCGAATCGCGGGAGCTTACGATCCTGTTGGGCGCGGCGCGCAGCGAAGCGGAGGCGAGAGCGACCATGTCGCGCTTGCGTTCCACCTCGGGCGCGCGCCGCGCGCTGACCGCGTCGCGGGACGCCTGGCGGATGCGATTGAGTGTTGTCAGTGTGCGCACACCGGACGCGGCGTTTGATGCCATGATCAATACGTGGACGCTGTATCAGGCCCTGGCGTGCCGCATGTGGGCGCGCACGGGTCTTTATCAGAGCAGTGGTGCGTACGGATTTCGCGACCAGCTTCAGGACGTGATGGCGTTCGTGTACGCCGAGCCGGATATCGCGCGCGCGCACATTCTGCGGGCGGCCGCCCGTCAGTTCGTGGAAGGCGATGTGCAGCACTGGTGGCATCCGCACAGCGGTCGCGGCGTTCGCACCAAATTCTCCGATGATCTCGCTTGGCTGCCGTATGTGGTTGACCACTATGTCCGTATCACCGGCGATGCCGCCGTGCTCGACGAGTACACACCGTACCTGAGCATGCGAACGCTGGAGCCGCACGAGCACGAGCTGTACGATCTGCCGTTGGTGACTGACGAGCACGGCAGTGTTTACGAGCACTGTCGGCGTGCGCTGCGCCGCGCCTGCACGGCGGGGCCGCACGGACTGCCGTTGATTGGGTCGGGTGATTGGAACGACGGCATGAGTCGGGTGGGTGCCGACGGGCAGGGGGAAAGCATCTGGCTGGCGTGGTTCCTCATCACCACGCTGCGCGCATTCGCGGCGCACGCCGATGCCCGTCTGGATCACGCCGAGGCCGTCTTCATGCGGACGCAAGCCGAGGCGTATGTGACGGCGGTGGAAACGTTTGGCTGGGACGGGCAGTGGTATCGGCGCGCGTATTACGACGACGGCACGCCGATGGGATCGGCGCAAAGCGACGAGTGTCGCATTGATTCCATCGCGCAAAGCTGGAGCGTGATTTCCGGGGCGGGGAGCGTTGAGCGACAGGATCTGGCCATGCGCGCGCTCAACGCCGAACTCGTGCACACGGACGCCCGACTCATCATGCTGCTCACGCCCCCATTCGATCGCGGATCCCACGACCCAGGGTACATCAGAGGGTATCTGCCCGGCGTGCGTGAAAATGGCGCGCAGTATACGCATGCAGCGTTGTGGGTGGCGATGGCCACGGCGCTGCGCGGTGATGGCAATCGCGCCTTTGAACTGTTTCAAATGCTCAATCCGCTCACGCACAGCGCGACGGCGAAGGATCTAGAGCGCTATAAGGTAGAGCCGTACGTCGTGGCGGCCGATGTCTATTCCGCGCCGTCGCAGCTCGGTCGTGGCGGTTGGACGTGGTATACCGGATCAGCCAGCTGGATGTACCGCGTGGGCCTCGAGCACCTGCTTGGGTTCACAAAAGTCGGTAACACGCTTCGCCTGCGCCCGTGCGTACCGACCGCGTGGCCTGCCTACGAAATCTCGTACCGATTCGGAGCGTCAGTGTACGAGATTGCGGTGCTCGATCCCGCCGAGGTGCAGTTGCGCGGTGCGCGCGTGACGGTTGATGGCAAGCATATTGCCAGCGGTCTGATTCACCTGGTGGACGACGGTGCGCGTCACCTGGTGATCGTGGACGCCCCGTTTCTCAAGACCTGAGCGGCCGTCGCGCTTTGGAATGCTGGAGTCGCTCACGACAGCAAGGCGTCGCAGTCCAGCAGGCAGAGCAGTGAGGCACGGCGTGGAGGAGCGAGAGCGGC
>JANOKE010000357.1:0-1706 GCA_031419135.1 Gemmatimonadaceae bacterium | reverse complement strand
CGTCCGGGTACCGGTGTGCGATCGGTGGGTGAGGTGTTTCTGCATGTCGCGTCGGACAACTACCTGTTGCCGGCGTTGGGTGGCACGGCGATGCCGGCGTCGACCAAGCTCGACATGAAGGCGTTCACGACCTTCGAGGTGTACGAAAAGCGTGCGTTGACACGCGAGCAGATCGTGACCGACCTCGAGGTGAGTTTTGCGCACCTGAAGACCGCGATGCAGAAGACGACCGCGGCGATGCTCGCGAATCCGGTGGACATGTTCGGGCAGAAGTCGACGCAGCAGGCGCTGTGGATCGCGACGGCGACGCACCTGCATGAGCATCTGGGGCAGTCGATCGCGTATGCGCGGATGAACGGGATTGTGCCGCCGTGGAGCAAGTAGGGGGACAGCGCAGCGCGTCGGATCGGCCAGCCGTTCGCGGTTGCTCGGCTGAGATCAGCGCACGTCGATCAGGTTGCCCGGCGAGCAGCTTCAGGCAATGGGTTGGCGGTTGCAGGTTGGCAGGGTAGGTGTGTGTCGAGGGAGGGTGCGACGGAAAGGCGCCTACCCCGCAAACCAGCAACTGCCAACCCATTGCCGGACGCTGCTGGTCGGGCGATGCATTGGACGCAGTGAGATCCTGCCCATCAACCGACAACGTCTGGTTGTTCTGCTGACCTCATCGTACGTCTTGCGCGGCAACCCCGGCCGCACTCCTACTTGTAGCTGCGCTTGGCTGTCCCGCAATTCGGCCACGCACGTGGCGCACCGGTCGGTCCCGTCAACAGCGCCTGATCGCGCGCAGTGCGTTCCGGATCTTCCGACGCCGCATACGCGAGCATCGCCGCCATGGTCGCGTTGTTCTTCACGTCGTCGAACACGATCTTGTCGAACGTGTCGCGGTTGGTATGCCACGTGTACTGCCGGTATTCGGGATAGCTGGACTGCAGCCGGAACGCTGGTGCTCCGCGACAGAGAAACGACGTGTGATCACTGCCCGAGTTGGCTTGTGGACCCGGCACCTGCAGCTTGACGCTATCCGTCATTTCCGCTGGTAACTGCGCCACCCACTTGGCGAGACTGCTGCTGGCCTTGAGAAACCCCTGTCCCTCAAGAATCTCCACGCGCCACGTGCCGTTGTCCTGATTGAACGCCACCTGCAGGCCATCCATGACGTTTTTGTGATCTTCGGCAAATGCCTTCGAGCCGATGGTGCCTTGTTCTTCACCGCCCCAATGTCCCGCGATGATCGTGCGCCGCGGATTGGGATACGCGGCCTTGAGAATGCGCATCGCTTCGAGCATGGTGAGTGTACCGGTGCCGTTGTCGGTCGCACCGGTGGCCCCGTGCCAACTGTCGAGGTGCGCCGAGAGCAGCACGTACTCGTTGGGCAGTTCGCTTCCTTTCAGTTCAGCGACCACGTTGAACATCGGCACTTCCGCTGGCGTTGACTGCGATTCCGCGGTGAAGCGCACACGCGGTCCTTGATTGTTCGACGCCAGGCGGTGCAAGAGACCGTAGTCTTCGCAGGACAGGTCGATTGATGGCACGCGATCGGACACGGCACCGAAAATCTTGTTCACTCCCCAGCCATTCGACCACAGCGTCGTGCCGATACCCATGACGCCGGCAGAGTCGAGTTGCGCAATGGCGGCGCCTGTTCGCTGGTTTGCGGCAATGCCGGCTGGGGCGAGCGCATTCATGCGTTCAGTAAACACGCGTCG
>JANOKE010000356.1:0-1188 GCA_031419135.1 Gemmatimonadaceae bacterium | reverse complement strand
GGATGTGGCGAAACCATCAGCTCACACGGTAACGCGACGCAGACATTGCCACGAATCACCACGCGCGATCAGGCGGCGGTGTTGGCGCGGTTGCTGGACGGCCTTGGCATTTCACGGCCGCTGCTGGTATGTGGCGGTTCGTTGGGCGGCCAGGTGACGTTGGAATTTGCGGCGAGCTTTCCCGACCGTGTTCGGGCGGCCGTAGTACTGGCGGCACCGGCCTCTCAAACGGCCCAGGGATTGGCCTGGAACGCCATCATGCGTCGCGCCATCGCAATTGGCGGCGTCCGCGACGGACTGGCCTTGGCGCGCATGGTGGGCATGCTCAGCTATCGCACACCCGAGGGACTGGAGCGTCGCTTCGGACGCGCACGCAGCGCCCGAGGCACATTTCTCATGAACGACTGGCTCGACGCGCACGGCGAAAAACTTGTGGCGCGTTTCGATGCTGCCCGCTACGGCGCGCTGCTCAATACCATGGATGCGCACGACGTGGGCCGAGATCGTGGTGGCATCTCGGCGGCGCTCGGGGCCGTCGCCGATCGACTTACCGGTGTTGGCATTCCGGGCGATCTGCTTTATCCCGCAGAATCGGTGCGTGAGTGGACACATGCAGCGAACGCGCGCTATGTGGACTTGCCGTCGATCCATGGACATGATGCATTCCTGCTCGAAACCAGACAGGTGAGCGCGATCCTGCGTGACGCGATCGATCGCGCGACGTCGGCGCTCCATGCGGTCGCGCGTTCGGCATCGACCGCGCGGCTCGAGATTCGCGTGCGGGACGTTGCGGGGCCGCACGACGATGCGGTTCTCGCAACGTCCACCGATCGTGTCACCTCATCGTTGCGGATCGCCCTCGCCGGCAGTGGCCATGTCGGCGGCGGTCTGCTCGATCTCCTTGCGGAGCGCAACGCCGCCCCCAACGCTGTACGCGTGGAGCGTGTGCTCGTAAGCGATGCCACCCGCTCCCGACCCGCGCTGGCGCGCGCGATTGCGAGTGGACTCGTGGCGGCGAACGCGTGCGTCAGCGATGCATCAGCGTTGCTCGACGACACCACCGACGTGCTCGTGGAGGCGATCGGTGGCACCACTACCGCGCGCACCCTCGTCGAGACGGCGTTGCGACGTGGGATCCGCGTGGTGACCGCCAACAAGGCCCTGCTCGCCGAACGCGGTCCCGAGTTG
>JANOKE010000355.1:0-2947 GCA_031419135.1 Gemmatimonadaceae bacterium | reverse complement strand
ATCACCGTGACGTACAACGTGGCGAGCGGGAAAGGTGGTCTGTCCACAGTGTTGCAGCTCACGGCGGCCTCTCACCGGGTGCCGGCCACGACAGACGCCGGCCAAACCACTATCACGCCCGCGCTGAACAGTGGTGTGATCGTCACACCCGACGGGGCGCAGAACCTGCAGAGGGTGCCGAGCAACGGGGTGCAGTACACCTTCACGTTCTATGTGAAGAACAACGGGACCGGCAGCGACGGGTTCAATCTCGTGTCCTCCAATACGGGAACCGCGATCGCGATCTACTCGGTGAACAGCACCCTCGGCACGTCCTCGAGTGCCAGCAACGTCGCGGCCGGTGATTCGGCGGCGATCGCGGTGGTCTATACCATCGCCGATGTGCCGAACGGCACCATCGATACGCTGCGCCTTACGGCAACCTCGCAATTCAATGGCGGCGTCAGCGACATGGGGTTTGCGGATCTGACCGTGATCCGTCCGATCATCGCCGTGACGAAAGCGGCGTATCTCGACAACCAGTCCACCCTGCTCACCGTTTCGGACCGGGTGCTGCCAGGGCAATTCATCCAGTACAAGATCACGGTCACCAACAGTGGCGGAACGTCGGCGACGAACGTGCACGTTGACGATATCCTCCCGGCCGCGCTCACGTATGACGCGATGACCGCCGACGCTGCTGGCTGGACATTCACCGGCAGTGGTAACACGCGGGCGGCGGACCTGGGCGGCACATTGGCTGCAAGCGGGACTCGCTACTTCTGGATTCGCGTACAGGTCAAGTAGCGTCGGGCGGCGCGCGTTTTGATGAGCCGCAACCCGGTCAGGCCCGGACGAACACTTCGAGACCTCCTCGCCAGTTCCACGGCGGGGGGGCTTTTGCTCGTTTCGCTCAGTGTTCACAACGCGATGGCGCAGCCCACGAATGCACAGACGCGCATTCCCAACGTTGCGCTTCTCAAGGCCACGTCGGCAGACGGCAGAGTGTTGAGCCGGCAGTCGGACACCGCGTTCGTGGTTGTCGGGAGAACCGGCGTGCTGACTGTGGAACCGCCGCGCAAAGACAGTACCGTGGCCGGCCGCGTGACGATGTTTGCCCACGCGGTGACTAATCGGCAGAACACCACCGACAGCGTTGGCCTTTCGATCACGTCGCGTCGCGGACTGGTGTGTCGTTTGTATCGTGACCTCAACCACAACGGCGTGCTGGATGCCAGCGAGCCCGTGCTGAGTGGGCTCATCCGCATGCCGGCCGGCTCGGTCGAGTCGGTACTGCTCGCCGTCGACGTGCCGTTGATGCTCGCCACGGGCATTACCGATACACTCGCGCTCACGGTGAGCAGTGCGACGGACAGTTCGGTGTCGGCCACCGTTGAGGATATCCTGGTGGCAACACCGGTAACGCAGAACACCGGATCGCTGTCGCTAACGCATGCCGCTGACGCGCTCGAAACGCGACTGGGCGGCACGGCGCTGCTCACGCTGACCGTGTCCAACAGCAGCACGTCCGTCGCGCACGACATTTGGCTGCACGTCGTGCTGCCGTCGGGCACCACGTACGTGCCCGGTTCCGCGCGAGGCGTCGACTCCGTTTTCGTTCGCAACGGTGTCGCATCATTCCTCGTTCGGAGCGAGCTCGCACAGGGCGCGACTCGGCAGGTTCGATACGCGGTTGCCGTCGTCTCCGCCGCGTCGGAGAACATCCAACTCGTGGCGCGCGCCGAAGGTTCGGCGAGTGCGGCCTACTCTGCGAACGCGGTGGCGCGCCTGCGGCTGCCGCGCGATTTCGCGATGCAGACCCGCGCGGTCATCGGCAAAGCATGGGGCGATCTCGATGGCAACGGCGTGCAGAATGCCAACGAACGGGGCGTAAGCGCGGTGGACGTGTTCACGACCGACGGCCAAGCGGCGTCCACCGACGCGGAAGGTCGTTTCTCCTTCGCGAATATGCGCACTGGAAGCCACGCATTCCGCATTGACCCCGCGACTATCCCGTTCGAGTATCGTCTTCGTGCTCGTGGCGCGGGTGAGGTGCAGTTCAGGAACCAGACCGGATGGACATCGTCGCAAATCAATTTTCCGCTGGTGTTACGCACCGGCGTCGTGTCCACCATCCTCACACCGCTTCGCTGGTCCGCGACGGTCAAGCGCGCACTGTCCACGATCGCGGCGGTTTCGCGGCACGACGCCGAATGCGAGGGTGACGACGACGCAGTGCGCCACGCCTGCTTGCGCGCCGCGGCGGGTGCGGAGCCGACGTTCGTGTATGACGTGGTGTTCGAGCGCGCGTTCACTGGGGCGACGCCCTGGCTGCGATTCGGTTTGCCCGCCGAAGTCGATTCGGCTGTGGTGCTAGACAGCTCCGCCGTGATCGCGCGATCGGTGGGACGTGCGTTGCCGCCCGCCCAGATATCGAGTGGCACATCGTTTCGCCTTCGCTTCTGGTCGACGGGAAATCGTCCGATCGCCCTGACGGTGAGCGCCGGCGTAGAACAACCCGTACCGGTCACGCTTTTCAGCGTGCGCGACAGCGCAACCGCCGGTGTCACGCAACCATTTCTGTCTGCGGATAGCATTCCCGACTCGCATCGTATTGGACGCGGCGGTGCGGTAGAGCTGCGCGTCGCCGCGCCGAAAACAGGATGGCCTGACGAGGCTGTCGTGGCAATTCCCGTCGGCTGGACATTCGAGCCCGGGTCTACGCGTCAGCTCGACGCGCCGCTCGACGATCCGCAGGTGCGTGTCGAACGCTCGGGACGACGGTATCTGCACTGGGGCGACGTGCGTGGCGGCGAAATCCTGCGCGTACGACTGGTTCCGGAAACGCGGAGCAACGGGCAGGTCGTGCGCGTGGCGACCGCTCGTCGCGCGGACGAGACGAGCACCAACAGCCAGGCCGTTCTGCTGACGGGACCCGGTGTCGAAATTTTCGCGCCGGAGGATGGCG
>JANOKE010000354.1:0-4052 GCA_031419135.1 Gemmatimonadaceae bacterium | reverse complement strand
CGGCAATCATCCCCAGCGCATCGATGACGTCCTGACTGCCCGCATCACCCACCACCGCGCTGACATTGCCGTCCACGACAAGTCGATAGCGCGTCTCACTGCCATACGGTTCCGCCACCACCGACGCCGAGCCGCCTGCCGCGTTGATCTTGGCGGAAATGGAGGTGAGTGACTCGGTGGACAGATCGACCGTGACGGTGACATTGCCCACGCGAATCGACGCCGACGGCGGCGTCACCGAGAGGCCGAGAGCGGTCGCTGCCGCCATCGTCGAAGAGGAAACCGGCTTTGAGCGCGAATCGATGAAGCCCAGCTCGCGGGCCATTCCGCCCGTGCCATCGGTGAGCGTGATGCCCGCCGCGCCACTGGCGTCGCGGGTGAGCACAAGACGACCTGCGGTCGTGCCTTCTTTGACAATGCTGGCAGTAACCCCGGTGGGCGTCGCGCCGGTATTGGCGGCGTTGACCGCGTCGCGAATCGCCTCCAGCGAATCGGTTGCCGCGATGGCAATCGAGGTGCCATTGATGGCGAAGTCACCGGTCAGGTTCAGCGCGGCTGTGGTGTCGGCCACCGAGCCACCGGCAACTTTGGCGGTGTCGGCCAGTTGCAGGACCTCAACACGATAGCGTCCGGGCACCGCATTCAACGTTGGCGACGCCGTGAGCAGGACGCGCGAAGTGAGAGGGCTGACCGGCACATTGGCGCTGAATCCGCCAAATCCGATACGTCGGACCAATCGCGCGTTCTCGTTGAGCGTTTCAACGAGCGCGTTGAGTCTGGTCCAGGCTTCCTTCTGTGCGGCGCGTTTCGCGATCTCGGCAGTAATCGGCGTGAGGTTACGCGCCTTCTCGGCATCAATCGTTGCGTCAACGATGTCGCCCCACTGAATGCTGCTACTGAGTCCGCTGAAGTTGATGCTCTGCATGTTGTGCTCCGGTGCATCAGGCTATGGGACGCCCCGGAGCCGGCCAAGGCCGACTCCGGGGTCATTCACTGCCAGGAGTGCTGCGAATCAGCGCAGGAGCTGGAGGATGCTCTGGCTGCCCTGGTTCGCCTGCGCCAGCATCGCCTGCGCTGCTTCCTTGAGGATGTTGCTCTTGGTGAACATCGCCATTTCCTCGGCCATGTCGACGTCGCGGATCGTGGACTCAGCCGCGCGGACGTTCACGACCGCCGACTTCAAATTCTGCACCGTGTAGTCAAGCACATTCTGACCGGCACCGATTGCGGCGAGCGAGGCGTTCACGGCATCGAGCGCCGTATCCGCGTTCGCCAGCGTGGATGAACCACTCAGTGACGTCAGGGTCAACGACGTCGCGATCGTCACCGTACCGTTGGAAGCCGAATCACTGACCTGGAACGTCAACGACGCGAACACCGTGGCGCCCTGGAAGTCCGCATCGGCGAGGATACGGGCCGCTTCGGTTTGCAGTGTGGTGATTTCCGTGCCGAGCGTGGCCGACACCGTGCTGTTGTTGCCCGACGACTGCGCCTGCGTGATCAGTTCCTTCTGACGTTCGATAATGCGCTGAATCGTCGACGCGGCTCCTTCGGCGATTTGCAGCATCGCGCTGCCCTGCTCGGCGTTGGACGCCGCCTGTGACAGCGACCGACTCTGTGTGCGAAGCTTGTTGGCGATCGAGAGACCTGCCGCATCGTCGCCGGCGCGGCTGATCCTGAGGCCAGAGCTCAGCTTCCGCATGCTGGCTTCCACCGCCATGTTGTTGATGAAGACGTTCTTCGAGGCGGTCAGTGCACCGACGTTCGTGTTGATACGCATGAGCTGCTATCCTCCGTGATGTTTTTTGAGGCATCCGTGCCTCGCCCGCCGTCCGAAGATCGGATCGCGGTCAAGGTTGAGTGTCGTCCACGACCGGGAAAACTTGAGCGTCATCACACGTATTCCAGACGCATCTCACGTGCGCGGCGCAAAGGGTCACGGCACCGGCCGGATGACGCGTGTCTGAACAGTTGTTGCGGTGGCTCGAAGACGGGCAGCGCGCACTCGAGGCCGGGCGTTTCACCGACGCCATCGACCCGTTCACGCGCGTTCGAGACCTGCTGCCAACCGACACGTCCATCGCGATCGCGCTGGCCAACGTGTTTCGTCTCAGCGGCAACGTGGCCATGGCGCGGCGCACGCTGCTTATGGCCTGGGTCAACAGCGCATGGACCGACGCCACCGTTGCGCACTCGCTGGGTGCGGCGTTGCTCGACGCAGGCGCGCCGCGTGAAGCAGCGTCATGTTTCGGGCATGTGGTGTCATTGCTGCCGAACAGCGCGGCCGCGCTCGGCGCACTCGCCGGCGCGCATCGCACACTGGGCGATCCGGCTGCCGCGTGGCCATTGATTCAGCGGGCGTTGGCCAAGGCCCCCGCCGATCCCGCGCTGCTGCTGACCGCCGCACAAATTCGACACGATTTCGGCGATCTCACGGGCACACTGCAATTTCTCGATCGCTCCGAACACGTGCGGCCCAACCACGCCGCCACACAGCTGCAGCGTGCGTACTCCATGTTGTTGCACGGTGCGTTTGGTGTCGGGTGGACCGCGTTCGAGGGGCGAGCGTTGCCCGTGCCGGCAACAGCCGCACGCGCCTGGCACGGCGAGCCCCTCAATGGCGCGTCGGTGCTGGTTACCGCCGAACAAGGGGTGGGTGATCAGTTCCAGTTTGTGCGATTTGTCGCGCACCTCATTGGTCGCGGCGCCGGGCGCGTGGTTGTGGAGTGCCACGCCGACGCCGTCTCGCTGTTCGCGGCGAATGGCCTGGAGGCCGTCGCGCGAGGTGCGCCGCCGGAAACGGACTGGCATGTGCCGATGTTGTCGCTGCCGCATCGCCTGGGGTTGGACGCCAACGTTGCTGGCGACCTGGTGCCCTACTTGCGCGCGCCCAACGCGCCATCGGTGCGGCCAGCGGGCCGCACCGACGAGCGTCGGATCGGACTTGTCTGGGCGGGGAATCCGTCGTTCAGCGGTCGGGTGACGCGCGACTTCGATCCGGCGTTACTGCCAGACATTGTTGCGATCCCCGGGATAGAGTGGATCTCGTTGCAGCATGGCGATGCGGGCGACGTGCCAACAGCGCATTTGATTCGAGTACCGCTTTCAACCGACTGGGCGACGACGGCTAATCTGCTAACGTCGCTGGACGGGCTGGTCACCACAGATACGGGAATCGCACATCTGGCCGGCGCGATGGGGATTCCGACGTGGGTGCTGCTGCAGCACGTCTCCGACTGGCGGTGGGCGCTTGAGGGAGCGTATACGCCGTGGTACCCGACTCTGCAGCTCCTCCGGCAATCCAGCTGGAACGACTGGCCGAGCGTCGTGGAGCAACTGCGGAGTGCGATCGCAACCAGGTCGTGAGCGAACGTCCGGCACCTACGCCTGGCGAGTGTCCGAAAAATCGCAGTTTTGCGATTTGTTGGAGAGCCATGAAAGCTACCGTGGGTTGCGTCGGCGCGGGATGAGCAGCGGCACTATTTGCCGGATGCGCGACCTGAGCTTCCGCCCAAATCACTGAGAATGAAGCGGCGGTGAGTCTACTAAGTGGTTGATTCGTAGTGCGTTAGCTTTGGCACGCGACATGCGTATGTCATGCGCAGTATGCCACTATTCCGTCTGGTCCCTAGCATCGACCTGTCGTCTCTGCGCCGCTCGTGTGGGGAGACGCGCTGATGCGTCCATTGGTGTGGTTCGGCCCGGTGTTCGAGCCAACCGGATACGCTGACGAGGGACGCGGGATGATCACCGCGCTGGACACTGCGGGAATTCCCGTGTGTCTGAGCGCCAATCCGGTCGAGTCTCCGGGATTTCGTCAGACCCTCACCGACCACCAGCGCGGCGTGTTGGAACGCAGCAGTGCGCGTGCGCCCGTCGGAGAGTTCGTCCAGGTTCAGCACGCGACCATCGACTGCTTCAATCCGGCCCATGCCCGCGCCGCGTATTCGGTGGGACGCTCGATGTTCGAGACCGACGGCTTGCCCAGCCACTGGGTGAGCGGCGCCAATGCGCTCGACGAATTGTGGGTGCCGGGTGCGTTCAACCAGGAG
>JANOKE010000353.1:0-7336 GCA_031419135.1 Gemmatimonadaceae bacterium | reverse complement strand
TGGTGTCGGGCGCGCCGACCAGTCGCAACGACCACTGGTCGATGAACGGCACACCATTGGGCAGTGTGCGAAAGCCCACGCGTCCGCCGGCATTGAATGATTCAGCCAACGCCTCGATACCCACGTATCTGAACTCGATGTGTTGCAAGGCGCGCGCGGCCGTATCAATCCACAGCGTCCCATCGATATCCACCCGTCCCTCGCGGCGATTGGCCGATGTGAACCGTAAACCCACTTGCGAAACGCGCGCCGTGTCGGCGGTGGCCAGACTGAAGCAATACCCGCGCTGAAAGCGCTCGTCGAGCAGCACGTCGGCGTCGGGGCCGAAATACGTGTATTGACCGGGTGTGCCCGTCCGGAACCCGCGATCGACAAAGTCAATCGCGCTGTGCGCTGCGTTGAACGACGTCGTGGCGTTGCGTGACGAGTCCATGCGCACGAGTTGTCGCTCGATCTCGATACCGTCGAGATCGAGATATCGTTCGTAGCGAAGCACGTAGAGCATTGCCGGTTGTCGTTCCCGTGCCACCACGGTGGCCAGCAACCCGGCCCGCGCCTGATCAAGCAGGGCGAACGCGTCGGCGCGATCGGCGCGCGATGGACAGCCTCGCGCCGCCGAAACGTCCATCGCGTCGAGCGTGCGCGGCACGTTGACGAGGGTGAGATCGACCGACATGATCGCAGCTCGCACCAGCGGCAACCGTTCAGTGGAGGGGCGAAAGCCCAGACGAATCGCGCGCACCAGCATGGTCGCTTCGAGTCGGGCAAGCCGATACTGGCCCCGTTCGCCAGTGATGGTTCGGCTGAGGGTTGCGCCGAGCGCATCGAGCGCCAGCACAACTGCGCCAGCAACGGGACGGCCGGTGCTGCTGTCGCGCACGACGCCGCGCAGTTCGCCGACCTGCGCCTGCGCCTGCGTGGCACCGACTGCGGTGCTGGCGACAACAATCGCGGCGGCGCACACGAAGATCCTGCAGCTCATCATCGGGAGGTCGCGACCGGGGGAAGGAGGCAGCGTCCGGACCGGGTAAGTTACGTCCCTCAGGCGGCACGGGCCAGCCGGGACTGAGTATTCCTGACCAACAGACCCCGGGCTCATGCGTTGTGTGAGCGACATCGTCCGACGATCATTCACCACATGACGCCATTGCCACCGCGCCGCTTGCGTAAATGGGTTTCGATGCTTGCCCGCATTTCGGCACTGGGTGCAATCGTTGGCTGCGAGCGTCAGGCGGATACCGATCCCCGGCTGGTGTCGGCCTGGGTGCACGCGTTGTACGGTGCAATTCGTGTGGAACGACTGTCGCCGCCGGTGGCGTCACGACTGACGGCGTACGCCGCGACGGCCTTGTACGGCGGGCTCGCTGCAGTGCATCCCAATATGCGGTCGTTGGACGGCTCGCTTCGCGGGGTGCCGTCGCTGCCGCGTGCGGCGCGCGCGGCCGATGTTGACGCGACCATAGTGGCCGTCACGGCCGAACGCGTGGTGCTGGATTCGCTGCTGCGGGAGGGGCTGGCCACCACACGCGCGCAGCTAACGCGACTGGCCGATTCGTTGGTGGCGTCGCGCGTTGCGGCGGGTGTCGCATCGGCAGTACGCGCGCGCTCCGACTCGCTTGGTCGGCGCATTGGTTTGGCGATCGTCGCGTGGTCGAATACCGACGGATTCGCCGCGACGCGTGGCCGACCGTACGCACCACCGGTTGGCGATGGCCTGTGGTACAACGATTCACCCGCCACCGTGTATGCCACGCAAAATCTGTCGGGCGTGAGTGAGTTCGTGGCGCTCGACAATCCGGCCAATCAGCAGCGCGCAGGCAATGTGAGTGATCGCGGGCTGATCATGAGCCGTCCGAAATTGGCGAGTGCGAAAACGCTGCCCGCCGCGAACATGGCGGGCGCGACCGAGCCATGGTGGCGCGAGGTGCGCCCTTTCGTGCTGACGGCGTGGAATGCCTGTCCTGTTCCGGCCGCTGCCGCATACTCTGTTGACAGCACGTCGGCGCTGTATCGCGATGCGCGCGCCGTGGTGAACGCCCGACAGTTCCTCACACCGGAACAGCGGACCATCGCCTACTACTGGGCCGACAACGCCGGCGAGTCCGGCACGCCGGTGGGGCACTGGTTGTCCATCGCCAGTCAGATGATCAGCGAGCGACATCTCGCGGCCGACGCGGCCGCGCAGTTGGTGCTGGCGACGGCCGTGGCGCAGGCCGATGCGTTCATTGCCGCCTGGGGATACAAGTATCAATTCAGCCTCTTGCGACCTCGCACGTACATCCGCCGCGTCATCGATTCCACCTGGGAACCGCTCATCCCCACACCGCCGTTTCCGGAGCATCCCGCGGGACATTCCACGCAGTCGGCGGCGGCGGCCACGGTGATCACCGCACTGCTTGGCGCCGCGCCGTTCACCGACAGTACCAGCATTTCCATCGGTCATGCCGTCCGGCCGTTCGCATCGTTTCACGCGGCCAGTGAAGAGGCGGGGATGTCGCGGATATACGGCGGCATTCACTATCCTGCAGGCAACGCCAGCGGATTGGCCCTTGGCCGATGTATCGGCACGGCGGTGGCGGCGGCGTTTGGCGTCACGTCGGCGAACCGCGACTCGCCACCGTGAGTTCACTCGCGATGCAGCGTGTGCGCATACTCGCCAGCACCACGTTCCTGATTGTTGTGGCGGCGTGCCGCAGCGACGCGCCTCCCACGTGGCATAACGACGCAGACAGTCGATGGCGCGACCTGTCAGTCGCCAAAGGGACCCCCGGATTCACGCGTATGGACGGCGGCACGACGAACATCCGCTTCCAGAATGCGGCCAGTGAAAAGATCCTGCTGGGCAACCGGATGTTTGCGCAGGGCGGCGGTGTGTCCATGGGCGATGTTGATGGCGACGGTCGGCCCGATGTATTCCTTGCCCGTACCGAGGGGTGCAATGCGCTGTATCGCAACCTCGGCGACTGGACGTTTGAAGACATCACCACGCGTGCCGGCGTGGGAGCCTGCGATCGCCGCTCCACCGGATCGGCATTCGCCGATGTGGACGGCGACGACGATCTCGATTTGGTGCTCCTGGCCACGACAGGACCGAACGCGATCTACCTGAACGACGGCACGGGCGGATTCACCGAACGCCGGGATCTTGGCCTCGACACCGTGGGTCGGGGTGCGACGACGGTCACGATGGCCGATGTAAGCGGCGACGGTTTACTGGCGATGTTCATCACCAACTACAAGCCGTACAGCGTTGACGACACGATTCCGCCACAGCAGCGGGCATTCAATCAGATGGTGCGGCAGACGGGGGGGGGGCCAACGCAGTACGAGATTCTCCCCGAGCATCGCCGGGACTACAAGCTGGTGATGCGTCCGGATATGGGTGGACTGCGCATGACGCAGCGCGCTGAACCCGACGAGTTCTATGTCAACGACGGCGCCGGACGGTTCACGCGGGTGCCGATGACCTCCGAGCGCTTTCGAGACGCGAGCGGGGCGAAATTCACCGAAGACTTTGAGTCGTTTGGACTGTCGGCCAAGTTCGTCGATCTGAATGGGGATGGCGCGCCCGACCTCTATGTGGCCAACGATTTCGAAGACACTGATCAACTGTGGTACAACGACGGCAAGGGCAATTTCCGCTTGGCCGACTGGATGTCACAGCGTCAGACCAGCAATTCGGCAATGGGTATCGACGTGGCCGACGTGAACGGCGACGGTCGTCCCGATCTGTTCGAGAGTGACATGCTGAGCAACGACCCGCGGCGCCTCAAGACGCAGATGCCGACCCATACGTCATTGCCAAAAAAACTCGGCGACCAGGCGTTGCAGTTGCAGTTCCAGCGCAATGCCCTGTTCATCAATCGTGGCGATGGCACGTTCGCCGAGGTATCCAATGCGGCAGGTGTACAGGCCAGCGGCTGGTCGTGGGGATCGATGTTTCTGGACGTCGATCTGGACGGGTGGCAGGATATCCTGGTAGCCAACGGACATCCGTGGGACATCATGGATGCCGATGTGCAGGAAGGGCTGCAGAACCGGTTGAACGACGTTGCGTGGCGGCGGCAGCGTTGGGAGTTCCCGGTGCTCAAGCTCAAGAACGTCGCCTTTCGAAATCGTGGTGATCTCACGTTTGAAGATGCCAGCACTGCGTGGCGATTTGGCGTGGAGGACGATATTTCGCACGGCATCGCCTCGTCGGACCTTGATGGCGACGGAGATCTGGATGTCGTGATCAATCGCCTGGGCGCACCGGCGCTGGTGTTGCGCAACGATGCGACAGCGCCGCGTGTTGCCGTTCGGCTGCGGGGCGAGGCGCCCAACACGCGCGCGGTAGGTGCCAAGGTCACACTGTATTTGGGCGCCGTTCCCCTGCAGGTGCGCGAAGTGGTGGTGGGAGGGCTGTATTTGTCGCACAGCGACTACGACGTGTCGTTCGCGATGGGTGTGTCGGATTCGGCGCGACTGGTGGTGGACTGGCGCAACGGCACACAAACGACCATCGCCCGCGTGCGGCCCAACCGACTGTACGAGATCAAGCAAACGTCGTCGGCTCCGAAGTCGCCGCCGCCTGCAGCGCCCGAATCGAGTCTGTTCATCGACGCCACGGCGCAACTCGGAGGGCACACACACACGGAGAACGCGTTCGACGACTGGGATCGGCAATTTTTGTTGTCGAATGCGCTGTCGCAATCGGGCCCCGGCGTGTCCTGGTACGACATCGATCGCGATGGCGCGGAGGATCTCATTGTCGGAACGGGCAAGGGCGGACGCATTGCCGTGTTTCGCAGTGTCGGCGGGAAACTCGTTCCGCAAGCGTCTCACGGTCCGGTGGCGCCAGCCGATTTCACGTCGGTGCTTGGCATGACATCAAAGGGTGCCACCAGTTTGTTGGCCGGTGTAGCAACGTGGGAGCTGCGCAACGAAAAGGACATGATGGCGCAGCCGGCGGCGGTGCGGATTGGTGTCGCGCGAGGCGGGCTTGCCGGCATCTCGCAGCCGGCCGTGGGCTCGCACCAGTCGTCTACGGGGCCGATCGCGCTGGGTGACTACGACAACGACGGCGCACTGGACTTGTTCGTCGGTTCACGCGCCGTCCCGCTACGCTATCCGATGCCCGCCTCGTCGGGGCTCTTTCGCAATGTGAACGGAGCGTTTGTGATTGATACGGCGAATCTCGCCGTGCTGCGCAGCGTGGGTATGGTCACGTCGGCGATGTTTGCCGATATGAACGGCGATGGCCATGCCGACCTGGTGCTGTCGCGTGACTGGAGTTCGATCGCGCTGCTGCTCAACGATGGACACGGAACGCTGCAACCAGCACCCGATTCCTGGGGTCTCGCCGCGTGGACCAGTCAATGGAACGGTGTGGCGGCGGGCGATCTCAACGGCGACGGCAAGTTGGATCTTGTTGCCACCAGCTGGGGACGCAATACAGGTCTTGTGGCAGACAGCATCCGTCCGCTCGTGCTCACTTACGGCGCGTTCGGCGCTGGTGGTGAAGTGGAAATGCTGCTGGGTCAGCCAGACGCGCGGGTGAGTGGCCTCTCGCCGATCAACAGTTATGCGCGCGTGCGCATGGCGGTTGCGGGCGTGGTGGGCCGGGTGAACACCTTCTCGGCGTATGCCGATGCGTCTGTCGAGACGGTCCTCGGGGCGTCCATGGCTTCGACACAGCAGCTCCGTGTGCGCACGCTCGATCACATGGTGTTCATCAATCGTGGTGATCACTTCGATGCAACGCCACTGCCTGCGGAGGCGCAATGGTCGCCAGCGTTTGCATCGGCCATTGCCGATTTCGACGGCGATGGCGCGGAGGATGTGTTCCTGTCACAAAACTTCTTCCCCAGCGTGATTGGCAATCCGCGCTACGATCAAGGTAGAGGCTTGCTCCTGCAGGGCAACGGAACCGGTTTACTCTCGCCGGTACCCGGACAGCGCAGTGGCGTACTCGTGTACGGCGATCAACGCGGCGCGGCCTATGCCGACTACAACGGCGACGGACGCCTTGACCTCGCTGTAACGCAGAACGGTGCGGCCACGCGGCTGTTCGAGAATCGTGGCGCAAAACCAGGGCTGCGAGTGCGCGTGAGAGGGTTGGCCACCAACCCCGATGGCGTGGGAACGCAGTTGCGTATGGTGTACGGTACGGTGTTGGGGCCGGTGCGTGAAATACAAACAGGGGCTGGCTACTGGTCGCAGAACGGCGCGGTGCAGGTGATGGGGCTCACGGGCACGCCAACGGCACTGTGGGTGCGCTGGCCCGGCGGATCAGAGGTGCGGGTGCCGGTTCCATCGGGCGCACGGGAAGTTGTGGTGTCGCGGTAAGCAAATTCCGGCTACCAGGCTACGAAGTACCCGCCCCAGGTGCCCTTCACACCAACGTACAGTCCTGCCGCAATCGCTTCGATGGTGGTGGCCACGTCGGGGGCGACGGCGGTGAGCGTTGCCAGCCGTTCGTACAGTTGCGTTCGCGAAATTGGTGAGGTGGACGTCAACACCACGAGGTAGCGGTCGGCAGGAGCGCGCGCCGGGAGAAATGTTGGTGTGCGCTTGACCGCGGAGTGTTGTGACAGTCGATCACACGATCGTGTATCGACGATGTCCGGGGCGGTGGGGCCACCACCAATCACTTTGCCGGTGCTGTCACGTCTCACCGACCGTGCCTTTTGTTGCGCAATGCGTGCCGCCGTCGCTTCCGCCTGCTTTATACAGCGATCGTAGGCCAGTCTGGTGCGCGTTATTGCGGCGGCGTCTTCCGGAGTGATTTCATCGCTCGCGCGTCGCATGTCTATGGTGAACACATCCTTCTCTCGCTCGCGGCGGACGGGGTAGTCACCGGGCTGCACCACTTCAATCTCGCGGCCAGGGACTACGGCAAGGACGATCAGGTTTTTCGGATTCGTGGTGGTGACCCGCACCTGTTCTTTGGCGGGATCGAACAACAGTACGCGCACACCGCTCAAGGTTGCCGCGTCGCCGAATGCGTGGCCGGGGAGCAGTGTGGGCGGTGTTGACGCGCTTGTCGTTGATGGCGATGGTGAAACTGCCGTGCGCGTGCCACCGTGGCAGCCCACGATCGCCGAGGCAATCGTCGTCGCGAGCGCCAACCGTCCAGCGCTATTTCGTCTTCCCACCGGGAATCCTCGTCCAGATGACGATGGTTCCGCAGGGCGTGGTGTTGTGGCCCATCGCCTGGAACTCCACCGGAATCGTCGAAAAATACGGATACAGTTCCATGGCTTCCACGGTGCTTGGCAGAATCTCGTCTACTTCCATGCCGCGTGATCGGGTGCCGTCGAGCCAGATATCGGGCTGACACGCCATCGAGCGCGAC
>JANOKE010000352.1:0-10707 GCA_031419135.1 Gemmatimonadaceae bacterium | reverse complement strand
TGAAGTAATACTTCGCTTACAGTCCTTATACGACTCTTTATGTCCAGTTTTACCGCTTTATAGCTCGTATACGGTCATTAACCACTGCGATGATGATATCGGATTCACAAACCACGCAAGAGATAATGACCGAGCTGGGCGATCGGCTGCGTCGCTATCGTCTGCAGCAGAACCGCACCGTGGAGGAGCTTGCTGCGAACGCCGGCGTCGGCTTCACCACCGCCCGACGGGCGGAATCCGGCGCCAACCCCACGTTGGAGACCTTGGTGAAGCTGCTTCGCGCGCTCGGCCGAGTGGATGCGCTCGACGACTTCCTCCCGACACCGGTCGTGTCGCCAATCCAAATGGCTGCGCTATCGGGGCGGGTTCGCGAGCGCGCGCGCACGCCGAGAGCGAAGAAGCCGCGTAACGCCAACAACGCGCGTGGCTGAAACACCACCGCGAAGGAGACGCACCACCGCGGGACAATCCCACCGTGCGGGGCGCGGCGCCGTCGCCACCATCACGCTCTGGGAGCATACAGTCGGCGCGGTTGCGGAGGCCCCCACGAGCGGCATGGTGGTCTTCGAGTTCGCCGAGTCGTTCCGGAATTCTGGCATCGAGATCTCGCCGCTCTCACTGCCCCTTATCACACGCGGACCGCAGTCGTTCCCCGCTCTGCAGCGCAGTCCCGCCTTTGAAGGACTCCCGGGCGTGCTCGCCGATTCGCTGCCGGACGCATTCGGCAATGCCATCATCGCGCGCTACTTTCGCGACCAGGGAAGGTCCGATGCCGTGCTCAGTCCGGTGCAGAAGCTGCTGTACATCGGACGACGGGCGATGGGTGCCCTGGAGTTTCACCCTGCCAGCGACAGCGCGCGTAGCACGGCCAGCAGTGAGGCACTGGAGATCGCCTCACTCGTCGAACAGGCCAGGCGAGTCGTCGAAGGAGACACCACGATCGCGATTCCCGCGATCTCGCAGGTGGGCGCGTCGGCCGGTGGTGCGCGCGCCAAGGCGCTGATCCGCTGGAACCGAACGACAAACGCCGTGCGTTCGGGCTTCGCGCCGGCGCGCACCGACGATGAATCCTGGCTGATCAAGTTCGACGGCGTCAGCGGCACGAGCGGCGGGCCGGACCTGTCGCGTGAGTTTCGCCCAACCCCCTACGGGCGAATCGAGTATGCCTATTCGCGCATAGCGCGTGCGGCGGGTATCGACATGGCCGAGACTTTTCTGCTTCGCGAGCGGGATTTCGCGCACTTCATGACGCGGCGTTTTGATCGCGTGCAGCAGCACCATGGAGAGCGGCGGCTGCACATGCACACACTGGGCGGCATGCTCCACGTCGACTACAACTTTCGACAAGCCGCCTCGTACGAAGATCTCTTTCGCACCATCCGTGTGCTCGGACTGGGACAGCCGACGGTGAACGAGGCATACCGTCGCATGGTGTTCAACCTCATGGCGCGAAACCAGGACGACCACGTCAAGAACATCGCGTTCCTCATGCACCCCGATGGACGGTGGAGTCTTGCACCCGCGTACGACATGACGTGGGCGATGGGCGGTCAGTGGACGCAATCCCACCAGATGACGGTCGCGGGCAAGGGTGATGATTTCTCCCGCGAGGACCTGCTGGACATTGGCGCGAAATTCGACGTCCCGCACGATGGCGCGGCGACCATCGCCGACGTGAGTGCTGCGCTCGACGCCTGGCCGGACGAAGCGCGCGACGTCGGCCTTGACGGCTCGCTGATCACGCAGATGGAGCGTGAGTTCCGTCGGTTGGCGAAGTAGCCCACGCAGCAACACAGCGGCCACTCCTTCCGCGACAGACTACCCGCAGACTTCAAGTTTGAACGGGACGAAGCCAATGGCCGCGGCTAACGTTTTCATCGACAGCAACGTACTCCTGTACCTATTATCGACAGACGCCAAAAAAGCTGATGCTGCCGAAGCAGTTTTACGCGCAGGTGGCGTCATCAGCGTGCAAGTGCTGAATGAAATTTCGAATGTGACGCTGAAGCAACTTGGCATGCCGTGGCCAGATATTAATCAATTCCTCGCCTTGCTTCGCTCGCTCTGTACGGTCGAGCCGCTCACCGTCGAGACGCATGATCGCGGGAGAGCGGTTGCCGAGCGGTATGGTTTGAGTGTTTACGATTCGATAATCGTTGCATCTGCGCTAATCGCGGGTTGCACGGTTTTATGTAGCGAGGATATGCAGGATGGGCTGTTGGTTGATAAGCGGTTGCGAGTTGTGAATCCGTTCAATGAAGATTCGGTGATGGGCTGCGAGAAATGAAACAACGCCGCGCAACCACTTGACGGCCAATCGATCCGCATGGGGCCGCGGCACGGGTGGCACGAAAGGGGGTCTACCTCGAAAATCTGCTGGAGCAACGCTCCACAGGCGGGTGGCTTCGGTGGGCCCCAAGCGTGGCGCGGGGTCGATCGCCGCTGGACCTTTCGGGGAGGTCTGTTCGAAGGGCAAGGAAGAAAATTAGCGTGAGGACAAGACCTGTGAGAAACTGGTCTCGGCAATCGTTCGCCTTTTTCGATCGAGTTGACTACGCTCAATAGAAGTGCCGATTCCGCCGTAATGGCGGCGGGATGGATTTTAATGTGCGATTGTCCACTGAGGAGTATCATGCGTCGCCTATTTACGTCTGTTGCCGCCGTTGTATTGGTGGCCGCTTGTAGTGGTGGAGACGGTACGACTCCGCCTACCGGTACGCCGGGAATCACGCTCGCCGCCTCGGCAAGTTCGGGGACCGTTGCGCTCGGCGCGTCGTCCACGACCACGCTGACGTTGACCCGTGTTGACGGTTATTCCGGCGCGGTCGCATTGACCGCCGAAGGCGCGCCGACCGGCGTCACCGTCTCGTTTGCACCGCAGTCGCTGACCGGAACGACACTCGCCAGCACCGCGACGATCAGCGTTGCTTCGAACGCTACGGCGGGACCCGCGTCGCTTACATTCCGCGCCACCGGCACGGGTGTGACCGCCAAAACGGTGGTGTACGCGCTCACCATTCCAACGCCCGGCATTACCGTGTCGGTCGGAACGGCCACCGTAACCGCCGCGCAAGGCACGACGGTGACGGCCCCCATTACGATCACGCGTACCAATGGCGCGACGGCCGCGGTGACGCTGACAGCCGAGGGACTGCCGAGCAATGTGACGGCGAGTTTCTCGCCCAATCCGATTCCTTCCGGCAGCACCACCAGTACGCTCACGCTGGTGGTGGGTCCTGGTGCAAACGTGGCGTTGTCAACGATAACCGTACGCGCCGCGGCGACCGGCCTCACCGATCAGACCGCGACGTTCCCGCTGTCAATTACCAGCGCGGCGGTTCCGGCATACACGTTGTCGCCGACTCCTGCGGCGGTATCAATCGTGGCCGGACAATCGGGACAGTCGATATTGACGATTGCCAAGTCGGGTGGATTTGCCGGCAACGTGGCACTCGCGCTGGAAGGTGCACCGATACCGACGGGACTCACCGGCACATTCGCGCCGAATCCCGCCACTGGAACGACGGCGACGCTGACGCTTGCCACGACGCTTGCCACGGCGCCGGGCACGTACAACCTCACGGTTCGCGGCACGACCGCCGGCCTTACTGATCGCACGACGACCGTCTCGGTGACCGTCACTGCCGTCGCGGGCATCACGGTCACGCTTGCTCCTCCCGCGCTGAGCATTGCACAGGGTGCGACCGCACAGACGGCGATCACGCTGGCGCGATTGGGTGGACTCACCGGCGATCTTCAGATGACGGCAACCGGGATGCCGATTGGACTGACGGTTGGTTTTGCTCCCACCCCGGTGACCGGATCGGCTTCTACGCTTACGGTGACCGTAGGTGCCGCCGTCGTTGCAGGGATCTATCCGATTGTTGTCACTGCCACTGGAGCGGGAGCGGTGGTTGGTACGGCAACGCTGACGGTGACCGTAACCATTCCGTCAGGCTTCACGCTGTCGGCCACTGGCGTGTCCATCGCACAAGGCGCCTTGGGAACGAGCACCGTTACTGTCACGCGAATTGGCGGCTTTGCCAATAACGTCGACCTTATCGCATCGAACGTACCGGCCAATGTTGCGGTGGCGTTCGCTCCCGCATCCGTCGCGGGCACAACCAGTACCCTCACGTTCACAGTCGGTGCGGCGGCCCTGCCAGGCGCGTACACCGTCATGATAAATGGCACGGGGACCGGCGCCGCGAATCAATCGACCACTGTCGCACTCACCATCACGACGGCCAGCGGCGGTACGGTCGGCTTCCGATTCTGCGACTCGGCTCGTGTTCCGCTGTGGCTGGCGTTCCGCAATGGCACGTCTGGTGCCTGGACGCGCGTGACGCCAAGCGGAGACAACACGTTCTCGTTTAACCTGACCGGGAATACCGGCGCGGTGGCATTCGTGCAGAATCAAAACGGTGGCGGCACGCAGGGCACGGTGTACCTCAGCACGGCGGCGGAGCTCACCAGTATTGGCACCAACGAGTGCGTCACCAACGCGGGAGTGGTCACCAAGATGGTGAACGGCACCATCTCGGGATTGTCGGCGATGCAAACGGGCTACGTGCTCATGGGCGGCGGCAATGGCAATGTCACTGGTCCAGCGACAGCGTTTCAGGCGAACGGCGTCGCCAATCGCATGACGGATCTGCTGGCGTTTCGCACGACCACCGTGATCGCACCGCCGTCGATCCTCGCCGATCGCGGAGCACTTCGTCGAAATGTGAACTACGCGGCGGGAAGCACGGCGCCTGACCTCTCGTTCACTGGCGCAGAATCGTTTCCACTTTCGACGGCGACCGTGACGCTGGCAAATTTCGGCGCGGACAATGCGTCGTTGTTGACCACGTTCTCGACCAGCAACGGCGAAGTGGGATCGCTAATACTTCCTCAAGTGTCAGCGGGTTCAGGAACGTTGGGCGTGCCAAGTACCCACACGGTACCTGGCGACTTCCACCGGTTTATTGCGACCGCTTCAACGGCTGACTTCTTGTCGTTCCGATCGGTCTTCCAGTTCAACCGCGACTTGGCAAATCGGACGCTCACGTTCGGAGCGCCTCTGAACCTGCCCACGCTTACGACCGTGGCGACGGCGCCGTATGCGCGACTCAAAGTGGTCGGTACCTGGCAGGCTGAATACGGTGAAGCAGCTGGGACGCTGATGAGTCAGAGCAGCCGCTCGTGGACTATCACTGGCTCGCGTGGTTACTTCGGAGCCGCCTCGGCGCAGTTCGACCTGGAACTCCCTGACTTTACTGGAACGGCGGGCTTCCTGAATGTCTGGGGGCTCACGGTCGGCACGGTGACGCAAGTGACGACCACGGTGTACGGTGCAATCGTCGGAACAGTCCTCGTGGTCGCGGAAGGTAATTCGTTCAAGACGGCGTCACGGGTGCAGACCATCACGCCGTAGCACGCTCGCGTTTGTTGATGTCACCACGCCCCGCCGGATGTCCGGCGGGGCGTGGTGACACGGGCGCGCCAGTCCGCGCTCGCGACCCGTCGCTTCCGACGTTCCAGCGGCATCACGTCGCGTCGTGCCGACGGCGTGATGCCTGCTGCACGCGCTTTGCGGCGGAAGCCGGCCAAGTGATCGACCGGCGCACCGGTTTCGTGCTGCCGCTGATGCACCATTTCGTGCAGCAGCGTGTGCCTGGCTTCGCGCCACCCATGCTTGACCACATGTTTGCGCGACATGATGCGCGCGAAGCCGTGCTCGAGCATCCCGCACGCCAGGAACTTGTCGGCGACCTGCGCCACGAAGGGCCGCCACGGGCCGTACTCGCGGGCGAAGCTTTCGTCGTACAACGTCTGCAACCGGTGCAGACGCCCGACGCGCGCGCGGTCCGTCACCCTTCCGTTGCGCGACGGGCCGTTTCGACGCCACGACCGCGGGTCGTCGGCCTCACGATGCGTGCTGCAGACGGGCGGCGAGATCTCATGGATGCTTCCCGCAACACCACCACTCCCTACTTCCCGAGCGTCGCCCCGCGCCAGCTCGCACCGCGAACGATACGACCCGGTTTTGCACCGGCATGCCGGCCGTCGCGCACCACCTGCACACCATTCACGAACACCTGCTCCACGCCAGTTGACAGTTGATGTGGCCGTTCGAACGTGCTGTGCTCCTGCGGCCACACGTACGCCAGTCGACCACCGGACAGCGAATCGACCGTGCGGCGGTTACGCTTCACCCACGCGCGCGATCGCGTCGGTCAAGGCGATGCATCGGAGTACCGGGTGAGGGACGGCACGATGAGAGCTCAGCGTCGGAGCGATTTGGGCGGAAACACCGGCACGTTCCCGGTGCCAAACTTGGTCCACACCGCGACCACGCCGCACCCATCGCGCATGGTCAGGTATTCAGCGGGCACGGCGCCCGGACGCGAGTACACCTCAAGAACCACGACCGCCTCTGGACGCGCGAAATCGTCAATCGAAATCCCCGCGTCGCCCGTGAGTCCCATCTGCATGCCATCCATGAACAGCGTTGCTCGGCACAGACGACCGCTGGAGCCGTGCATCATGACGTCCTGCCCAAATCCCGACGTGCTGGGACGGATTTCCACGCCGCCCACGCTGCGCAACGCATCGGTCGTGTACGTCGACGCGCGATCGCGAACGGTGATGCCGTCGATGAACTTCCCCTGACCGGCGCGCCAACGGCGTTCGATGCCGCGCACTTCGAACGGCAATTCTCGACCTGCGAACACGCGGACGGTATCCAGCTTAACAGTGCGTGCCAAGAGGCGAAGCGAAATGTCGATTGCCTCGGCATCACTCAACCGCACGGCGCGGCGAGTGGGTTGAAATCCAATGGCCAAGGCCTCGATACTCTGCGTGCCGGCGCCGGCGTCGGTGATGGTGAACTCTCCGGAATCTGACGTACGCGCTGGTGATCCGGTGCCAACGACGCGGACCACCGCATTCGGCAGCGGTGAGCCGTCGGGTTTCGTCACCACACCACGCACCGTTGCGTGTCCACGACGGAGTGATGCCCACGCCGTTGTGCTTCCCAGCGAGTCGCTGCCTGCGTCGGCATACTGCGTCGCGCCAACCGCAAAATCCTGTAGTCCGTAGCCAGGATTGGGTACCTCCACTTCAATGGCCCCGGTAGTGTCCTTTCCAATCCAGGACACGGCGCGCAGCGTGCTTCCGGCGGGAGCGCCACACAGGACATACCGGCCCGACGAATCCGATCGTGCGCTGCGGCGAATCACGTTCGTAACCAGCCGCTTCTTCACGATGCTCCACTCCGGCCACTCTACCTCCACCGTGGCTCCAACAACCGGCGCATTGTCAACGGCGCGCCGCACGTCTCCCAGCAGCATTCCAACATCAAGCGGAAGCCGTGCGCCGCACGATGCGACGGCCAGTGAACGTGCCGACGGAGTGCTGAGCGGCATGAGGACGGTAATCGAATCCACGATGTTGAGCCGCACCATGGCCGGCTCCAATCTCAGGGAGTCGAGCGTAGGGTGGAAGAACGACGCCAACCACACTCCCGACTCGACGCGGTCATAGGCGAAGCGCCCGCCGGCATCGCTGATCGCCGTGCGACCAACAGACGGATCGTCCGTGCGGACCAGGCGAACCACCGCGCCCGCAAGTGGCTTCATGCTGATACTGTCGAACACACTGCCAAACACCTGCGCCTGGGCCATCGTTTGCGCATTCGCTGCGCCAGCAGCAGCCAAGGCGACCGCGCCCATTACGATGACCGCCCGCAAATGGTTCATGAGGCTCCCGCCAACGCTGGGTGACGGTCGGGGTGACGGACAATGCGTGCCGGATCCTTGTTCCAAACGATCAAGGCGTGAAGGAGCCGACGCAAGGGCAACCGTGAGCGAACAGTTGGTCGCCGGCAGCCATATATTCATCTCTCCCGCGGTGATCTGATTCCGGCACGACCGGCCTGATGACACCGCCGATGCATACCAAATCGGAGGTAAGAAAAATGCAGATCACCGATATCCTCTCTCAGGTCGGCGGCATCCAATCCCTTGCGAGGGAGCTGGGCGTCAGTGAAAATGAGGCCGAGACCGGCGCGGCGGCGCTCATCCCGGCAATTCTCGGCGGATTCAAGAAGCAGGCGCAGACGCCGTCAACGGGACTCGATGGCCTCGGCGGTTTGCTCACCCAACTTGGAGGCGGTGGCCTACTCGACAGTGTGCTGTCGACGCAACCGACCGACGTCACGCCGGGCAACGACGTACTCGGGCAGATTTTCGGTTCGAAAGACGTGAGTCGCACTGTCGCGCAGCATGCGGCGACGCAGTCCGGCCTCAGCCCAACCTTGCTCAAGAAAATGTTGCCACTGCTGGCCATGCTGGTTGCTGGATACATGGCGAAGCGTGGTGGAGACGACAACGCGTCTCAGGCATCACCAGCGAGCGGCGGCGGACTTGGCGGAATGCTCGGAGGCTTGTTGGCTGGCCGTACTGGCGGCTCCGCCGGCGTGTCTGGTGCATCCCTTCCTGGCCTCGGCTCAGTGCTCGATGCGAACGGCGACGGTAATGCGCTGGACGACATCCTGAAAATGGCTGGCAAGGTGTTCCGTTAGCGCCTGGCTGCCGTCGCCGTTTCCTCGCTTGACGGCTCGCTGATCACGCAGATGCAGCGCGAGTTCTGTCGGTTTGCGAAGTAGCCCACGCAGCAACAAAACGGCCACTCCCTTTCGGGAATGGCCGTCGTGTCGTTCAGCGCCTCGGCCCTACTTCACCGCATTCACCATGTCGAAGATCGGCAGGTACATCGCCACGATCATACCACCAACGACGACACCAAGGAACACGATCATGATCGGCTCCAGCAGCGACAACAGGGCGCTGACGGCCGCATCGACTTCGTCATCATAAAAGTCGGCAATTTTGGTGAGCATCTCGTCGAGGCCACCTGTTTGCTCACCCACAGCGATCATGCTGATCACCATGGGCGGGAACACCTGCGACTTCTGCAACGGGGCCGCAATAGTTTCACCACCGGCGATGCTGGCCCGACTGCCCATGATGGCGTCCTGCACCACCCGGTTGCCCGAGGTCCGGGCCGTGATCTCAAGACCATCCAGAATGCTCACGCCCGACGAAATCAACGTGCCCAGCGTGCGCGTAAAGCGCGACACGGCCGACTTGCGCAGCACGTCGCCCAACACCGGCACATGCAACAATATCCGGTCGATCACCAACTGCCCGTTGGACGTGGCGTAGTACTTCTTGATGGCATACCCGCCGCCGACCGCACCGATGATCAGGGCCCACCAATACGCATTGAGGAACCCCGACATCCCGATCACCACCCGCGTTGGCAATGGCAGAATCATACCCACGCTGCCGAACATGCTGGCGAACACAGGAATGACCTTCCACAGCAGAATCACCACGCAGAGGCCGGCCACGCACATGATCACCGTGGGATAGATCATGGCACCCTTCACCTTGCGGACGAGGGCGTCGTTCTTTTCCATGAAGATCGCGAGACGATTCAAAATGGTGTCCAGGATACCACCCGCTTCACCGGCCGCCACCATGTTGGTGTACAGGTCGGAGAATGCCTTCGGATGCTTCCGCATGGCGTCGGCCACGGTATTGACCGACTCGACGTCGAACACCACTAAGCGCACGACGGCCTGCAGCGCATTGTTCTCCGAAAGGCGGGCCAAAATGTCCAGCGCCTGCACGAGTGGCAAACCAGCGTTGATCATCGTCGAAAACTGCCGCGTGAAGATCACGATGTCGCGCATCTTGATCGACCCGGTGGTCTTTTTCGGCGTGGACTTCGACTCGTCAACCTTGATGATGGTCAGCCGCTGCCGACGCAACTGCGCCACGGCCTCGTCGCGACTGGTCGCATCGATCGTGGCCGACTTGAGGTCGCCGTTGCTGTTGCGGGCGGTGTATGTGAATGTTGCCATCGATGACTCCTGAAGGTTGTAGCGGCGAGGTCGTACTGCGCACCCGGTCTCCTGTACTCCCGACGTCTGACGTCCTACTTCCGACTGTTCCCACCTACCAGCGTGCGATCGGAAGAACGTCGTTCCACCGCCCCCTTGGACTCCTCCCCGGGACCCTTGCCGATCATGCGCAGAAACTCATTGGGATCACTCGACGACCGAACGCATTCATCGGCGGTCACCATGCGGGTCACATACAGTTGATACAGCGCATCATTGAGCGTCTGCATGCCGAACTTCTTGCCTGCCTGCATGGACGAGTAGATCTGGTGCACCTTGTCGTCGCGGATCAGCGACCGGATGGCCGGAGTGACCACCAGAATCTCGGCGGCCATGGCCCGACCCTTGCCCGACGTTTTGGGAAGCAGCACCTGCGTGATAATCCCCTCCAACACGAACGCCAACTGCGCGCGCACCTGGCTTTGCTGATGGGCCGGGAACACGTCGATGATGCGATTGATTGCTTCGGCAGCGCTGTTGGTGTGCAGCGTGGCGAACACCAGGTGACCCGTTTCTGCAATGGTGAGCGCCGCCTGGATCGTTTCCAGATCGCGCATTTCCCCGATCAGGATCACGTCGGGATCTTCCCGCAACGCATATTTCAGCGCCGAGGCAAAGCTCTTGGTGTCCGCGCCCACTTCGCGCTGGTTGATGATGCAATTGCGGTGTCGGTGGATGAATTCGATCGGATCTTCCACCGTGATGATATGGCCGCGCCGTTCGGTGTTGATCTTGTCGATCATTGCGGCCAG
>JANOKE010000351.1:0-1821 GCA_031419135.1 Gemmatimonadaceae bacterium | reverse complement strand
TCGTGTTTGTGTCGGCGTACGCGCATGTCCCCTACACGTCGCGGTTTTGCTGCACGATGGCCGCGTGCTGATCACCGGTGGCGCGGATGAGCGCGACAGCGACGGGGTTTACGACACGACGGAGTTGTTCGATCCGACGTCCCTGACGTTCACGGCGGGCCCGGCCATGAAGCGACCGCGGTACAAACATCAGGGCACTTCGGTGCTGCTCCCGCACGGCGGGGTGCTGATCGCCGGTGGCGCACCGCAGGCGGAGACGTACGATCCGATCCGTCGCATCTTTACGATCGTGGACGGCGACGCACGCATGGCCGGTCAATTCTCCGCGGTGGCGTTGTTGAGCAACGGAGGGGCCTTGATCACCGGCGGATACGGGAACGGCAGCGGCCCGCGGGCATCGACATGGGTGTATCGCCCATGAGTCTCCAGCGAATCCTTTATCGAAACGCGTCCACGCTCTTGCACTCCCGGCGCACCGGGCACACACCGCACTTGGGCGCCCGTGCCGAACACACCAGCGCACCGAGCTCCATCAGCGCCTGATTGTGCGTCCAGGTGAGCTTGCCGGTACGCGGCAACAACCGTTCGGCGATGGCCCACAGCACCTTGCCACCCAAGCCGCTCTTAAGCGTCACGCCTGGCGCGAACACGCGATGCAACACCCGCGCGACGTTCGTATCCACCAAGGCCGCGCGCTTCTCGTACGCGAACGAGGCCACCGCGCCCGCCGTATACGCACCGATGCCGGGCAGTTCGCGCAGGGCCTCGGGCTCCCTGGGGATGACCCCGTCGTGGTCGCCGGCAACCTGTCGCGCCAATGCGTGCAGATTCCGCGCCCGCGCGTAGTAGCCGAGTCCCTCCCACGCTTCCATCACCCGTTTCGGACGCGCTGCGGCCAGTGAGTAGAGATCAGGGAAGCGGTCGAGAAATCGACCATAGAAATCGAGCACACGCGACACCTGCGTTTGCTGCAGCATGAGCTCAGACACCAGCACACGATACGGATCGCGCGTTTCGCGCCACGGCAGGTCGCGTCGATTCGCGCGATACCAAGCGTGCAACTTGCACCGAAACACCGCCGCGGCCGCATCGGTGATATTCGGAGTCGTTCGCTGCAATGATTGTGCGCGCGCCGTCGCTTGCCGCGTGGCGGCCTTCCTGGCAGAACTGCGGATGGGCTTGGTGGGCAAGGCCGGCGATAGACTGGGAGAACCGCTCAGAACCGAACGGCGAATGGTACCGCAGAGTACGCAGAGGTCGCAGGGGGCTGAAATCGTTTCTTCCGATTTGTCCTCTGCGCCCCCTGCGTACCCTGCGGTTCAATCACATCACCGCGCCGCTTGCGCCACCGCTCCGATCAACATCTGAATCTTGATTGCATTGTGGAATCCATCGACACGCCGAGGTCGAAGGATCCAACCGCGAAGGTCGCGAAGGTCGCCAAGGGCGCTGTTTCTCTCTTGTGTGTCCTTCGCGGTTGAATTGGTGTGGTTTTTCTCGGCTGTGTGACCTTCGCGGCTGAATGTTTGGTAGTGCTCTACCGCAGATCACACCCGCTCCACATCCTCCAACCGTCGTCGCGCCATCACCAGCGGCACCACGGTGGCCGCAACGCACAGCGTCAGGGCCATGACAAACGGCAGCACCATGCGCAGCGGATCGTTGGACCAGCCGAAGTGTTGGGCCACCACGTAGCGCGCCGCCGGGCGACCCGTCAGGTACGCCACCACGCCAATCAGCGCGATGCCGCTCATCATGAACAGCAGGCCGCCAAACGAGGTGGGGATCTGCGCGGCGTTCTCGGAATCGAACTGCGGATAG
>JANOKE010000350.1:0-17800 GCA_031419135.1 Gemmatimonadaceae bacterium | reverse complement strand
GGACACGATCAGCGCAGACGGCGTTTTGGCACGACGAAGCGCCAGCGCCGTGTCCTTCTTGGTGCGATGACCGCCGAGCCGAAGCGCTTCGTCCAGCAACTGCTCGTTGAGTGCCAGGTTGGTCGCCATGTGTGAAAAGCTGCACAACAGGTGCAACGTACTCAAGTCGCAGGGTGGTCCCCAAGAGGTATGGCGCTCGTATGCGCGGCGTCTCTTGCGCGAGGCCGGAAACTGACCATCCAGGACCACCGCTGCTCATTGCAGAGTTGGTACAGGATGGCTCGCAGTGATCGAGGCAGGTAACCAGAACAGCGTGACCGCGTCAGTCGCATCCTCCGCCATTGCACGCGATGAAAAACAGGGCGAACGCTGCTGCGGGAAATAGAATCCCTGCTATGGTCCCCGGTATTGACCCGAGTCGGCCGCCAGCAAAGACGACCGCATGCGTTGAGGTTCCCGTGCGCAGGAGCCGTGAATTCGGACCAAGGGCATATGTCTCGTCGCGGACGCCAACCAGATGCACGGTCAAGGCCGCGTAGTCTGCCAAGTTGAACGCCATATGTCCGCTGAAGGCCGGTCCCGTGTTCGATCCGACAACAACCGCACCCGGCGCAATATCAATGCTGTTGCTGCCAGTGAGCCACAACCGCAATCGCGGTCGCACGCCAATACCGGACGACGGCGTTCCAACATCGGCGAACGCGGCGACACCAAGCGCGTACCGGGAACCCACGTTGCGCATCCGGCCAAGCTCCCACGAGAATAAGGTCCCACTCAGTCCGTTCGGATTGCTGCTTACAGGCGTGGCGATACCAAACTCGGTAAGCCAGAAGTTTTTACACCGGGGCAGGGGGCGACCACGAAAGCACGACGACCTCTCCACCGTCGTCTCAGGCGTTGTTGTCGTTGGTGTGACCACCTGCGACGACACTGATGTTGGCGCAGCCAATGCGCTGAGGACCAGGCCGATCATGGCGCGACGGGCAGTCGGTTGCCAACACACGGACGTGCTTGTCATCGGAGGGCATTCCCGAGACGAATGTCTCGACGGTCATTCGGGTGGACGTCAAATCGTGGCGCCGCGACGTCCAGTCGCCGAATCGGGCATCGTGCGACGCCGTATAGTAACCCATCCGCCTAAACGGGACGTCAGGGATGCGCAGCCATCCATGCGAGGGTGAGCGGCGTAGTTCTTCTGAGATCGCGGGACCACCCGTTGCTGGGGCAGGTGCCGCTCAAAGCCCCCGCTTACTGACTCACGTGTCGACAATGCTCACCATTCCCACAGCAACTGATCCGCTGGCGCGAATGACGCACCACGCCCTCCGCGCGCTCCTTGCCGGTTTCCTCGCGTTCGGCGCCGCGCATGCCCAGCAATTCGATTCCGCGCGGACGAAAGCCGCCACCGACTCCACGCGCGTTACCGCGCTGTCGGTGGTCAGGGTGACGGGTCGCGCAGACAACTTGACCCACATTGCGCACAGCGCATCACAGGGACGTGTAGGACGCGCGGACCTGCGTCTGCGTCCACTGGTCCGTGAGGGTGAAATTCTCGAGGCGATTCCGGGCATGATCCTCACGCAGCACAGCGGGGACGGAAAAGCAAACCAGATGTTCGTGCGCGGCTTCAATCTCGATCACGGCACCGATTTCCAAACTCGCATCGAGTCGATGCCCATCAACATGCCAACCCACGCGCATGGGCAGGGCTACTCCGATCTCAACCTGCTGATTCCCGAGCTGGTGGATCATCTTGAGTACAAACTCGGCACCTACTACGCCGAACTGGGCGATTTTGGCGCCGCTGGTGGAGCGACACTGCACCTCGCTCGCACATTGCCATCCCCGATTGCGCATGCCGAAGCCGGCGCGTTTGGATTTGCCCGCACGGTACTGGCTGGAAGCACGAAGCGTGGCAACAACACACTGCTGTTGGGCGGTGAGGCGAAGCGCTACGACGGCCCATGGGATGTCGCGCAGGGCTTGCGCAAGTTCAGCGCTATCGGACGGTGGACGTGGCGCAATGGCCGCAATGAAGTGTCACTGTTGGGACTCACGTACCGCAATCGTTGGAATTCCTCCGACCAGATTCCCGCTCGCGCCATCGCCAGCGGTGCGGTCTCGCGCTTCGGACAAGTCGATCAATCGCTTTCCGGAAATACGAAGCGGAACAGCCTGTCGCTGTCGTGGCGCCGAGCGATGAATGCCGGCGTGCTGCGTGTCGACGCGTATGCGATTCGCTATGCATTCAATCTCTGGTCCAACTTTACGTACCAGCTCAATGACGCGAACTCTGGTGATCAGATTGAGCAGGTCGACCATCGTGCCATTGGCGGACTCGACGCTGAGTACGCGCGCGCGGCACACGGAATGGGCGCTGACCACACCGTGCGCGTGGGCGTGCAGAGTCGGTACGATAACGCGCGCGTCGCGCTCAATCGTTCGACCCGTCGCGTCGCCACCAGCACCGTCCGCGCCGATGACGTCGGCCAGGCCAGTGCCGCGTTCTGGAGCAGCGTCGAGTCGCGCTGGCATCCGGCGGTTCGCACCATCCTTGGCCTTCGCGGTGACGAATACTCGTTCGACGTCGCCAGCGATCGTGTCGCCAACTCGGGCTCACGCTCGGCGGGTATTGTCAGTCCCAAGGGCTCGCTCATCTTTGGTCCGTTTGCTGGCAGCGAGGTGTATGTGGGTGGCGGACTCGGGTTCCACAGCAATGACGCGCGTGGCAGCACCATCTCCGTTGATCCGGTGAGCGGCGACGCCGTTGACCGCGTGGTTCCACTGGTCCGGTCGCGCGGTGGTGAGATTGGCTGGCGCACGTCGACGTCATCAGGATTCCGTTCCTCCGCGTCGCTGTGGACGCTCGCGTTGGATAGTGAGCTGTTGTTTGTGGGTGATGCGGGAACGACAGAGCCCAAGGGACGCAGTCGCCGCACCGGTGTGACGTTCGCGAACTTCTGGCGCCCGGATTCGCGGCTCACGTTCGATGCCGACGTGTCCTTCACCAAGGCGCGCTATCTCGATGAAGCGACAGGCCAACAGTCTGTGCCTGGTGCACTGGAGAACGTGGTTGCCGCCGGTGTGTCGTTTGAGCCGACTTCGCGTGGATTGCACGCGGTGGTTCGTGTCAGGCATTTCGGCGCGCATCCGCTCATCGAGGACAACAGCGTGCGCGGTACGCCCACGACACTGGTGAACGCGAGTTTCGGCTACGCTATGGGCCCCGGGCGAATCACGGCGAGCGTGCTCAATGTGCTTGGGTCCCGCGCGCGCGATGTGCAGTACTTCTACGCGTCGCGGTTGGCGGGTGAAGCGGCGGGCGGTGTTGAGGATGTGCATTTCCATCCGGTTGAGCCGCGCCAGATTCGGCTTGGTGTGTCCTTGGGGCGGTAGGTTCTGTCGCGACTTCCACTGCTGTTCCCCGCGCGCAATCACGCCATCGGGAAGCTCCGTGATCCAATTGTCGCGCGCTGACGCGTCATTGAAAAGGTAGAGTCTTCAACCTTCGACGCGGAGCGCGACAGGATCGACACTCGCGGTAAAGCCCTTGCTGGCCGCAAAGGCACAAAATCCACCGAATTGCGGCGCGTATTTCTCCGGCTGCGCTTCAAACATGTCGCGGTTGGCCGCGGTGGCGAAATGCCACGTCGCACCCTGCCAAGTCACTTGGTACGTGGAATCGCCCAGCAGCGGACCGCCGGTGGAATTACGAAACGGCATCGTGGCCGCGAAGGGCCACATCGCCAGTGCGTTGAATCGCTCCGTACCACCCCCAGCTGAGCGGCGAGATGCCCTTCGCGCGGGCGACACCGCCAACCGCTACAAGTACGATGGCACCAACCAACGATGCGATGCGAGTCTTGGTCATGATGCTGTCCGTTTGGAGAGATAGGGCTCGACGCCAGCGGCAATGTTGGTCCAGCCGGTGCGCTGGCGGATCTGGTTGCAGGAATGGCGAGACAGGCTGCGCGGGCGTACGTTGTGGCGGAATTCGTGGAGTGGGACCGCAGGTCCAGAAGTAGTTGGGCGGACCTTTCATGAGGACGATGCTGATGCTCGAAGGATCCAAGCGCGAGTCGCTCGTCAAGATCGCGAGCCTCCTATTCGTACTGCTTTACTTTACAACCGAGTTCTTCGAAGTCCGACATGCGCGGGTAGTGGCAGGTGTCCAAAGCGCGCTGTTCTTCGGGATGGCCGCCGCGCTTCACCGATTCGCACGAGGTGAACCTGGTATTCGCTGGCTGCTTGGTGCCGGGCTGCTGCTCGGCGTTGCAGGGGGCACCGGCGCACTTGGCATGACTCATGGAACCTTGCGGGGCGTCTTAGTCGCCGCTGCCGCGCTCTTGTTCGCCATCGGCATTGGCGTCCAGTGGCGTCACGCGCGCGGTCGCGAACGCCGGCGAGGCGGTAGTAGCGCCGACGCGCCAGAGTGAGCTCCTTTCCCGGTCTCTACCTGCAGCTCCCGAATGACGCTGCGAGTCGAGTTCCACTCGCCGCAGTCCGTGGAGGTGCGCCCTGTCGCAGCGCCGCCCAACATCGCATGCAGCAGACGGCCGATCTGTTGTACCCTCGCTTGGCTCGCGCTGTTGCCGTCGGCCGTAGCTGATGCTCAACGATGGGTGGACTACAACGACTCGTGATCACTGGTTCCGCGCGCCTTCGTTTTCCTCATCGCACTCGGTATCGCGTCAGCCACACTGACGAGGAGGCACCAATGCTGTAGGTACTCAACCAGGAGCCTACATGCATGGCAGGAAGAAGTTCATCATTGTCGGCCACACGCAGGCGTATGCGCGCTGGCCCCATCGCGTTGTTCCCGTCGTCGGGCGTGTGAAACGGAGCCGACACCGCACGAGTGTGGATACCTATTTCGTCCGTGAAACCGAAGTCAAATGGATCGGACGGCGCTTCGGACGAGCGCCCGCGCCCAAATGGTGGCGCAAGATTCTGAACCGGCGTTACCGCGCTGGTATGAAGGATCTGCTTCGGCACGGACGCTACGATTCGCTGCATGCTCCGCCGCGAGACGCGAGTTGGTTCTGGTGATCGCATCTTGTTGGAGCGTTTTGAGCAGAACCGCAACGTTGGACGCCGAATCAGCATCTGCATAGGGCGAAGCACTGGGTTGTACCCATATCCCTCACATCGTCAGGCAATAGTCGTCGGGCCGAAGCCGGGAAACGGTGCGTCGAAACATTCCCACCCGATCGGGCCACAGTGCAGAGTTTCGACGCGTGCCATCGAGATACCAACTCTTGCATCCGCCACTGTTCCACACGGTGGACTCCAGGCGCATGTCGATCCACGTCACATACCGGTTCTGCGCCTCAGCGGTTGGCTCTGCGGCAACGGCGCCGCACGCCTGCATCCGTGCCAGCACTTGCAGCACATGCTCTATCTGCGCCTCAATCATGAGAAGAACGGATGAGTGACCGAGTCCGGTGTTCGGTCCCATCAACAGGAACAGATTCGGGAATCCGGATGCGGTGGTTCCCATATATGCCGACGGACTGCCCTGCCACGCGTGGGCGAGTGAGTGGCCGTGGCGTCCGATGATGTGTGGCGCCAGGCGCGGATCGGTGGGTCGGAATCCGGTGCCGAAGATGATCGCGTCAACCGGTCGCACCACGCCATCCGCCGTTTCAATGCCGTTGTGGCGCACCAACGCCACGTGATCGGTGACCAGTTCGACGTTGGGCTGCGTGATCGCCGGGAAATAATCATCGGACAGCAGGATGCGCTTACAGCCGATGACATAGTTGGGGGTGAGCCGCACGCGCAGCAGTGGGTCGCGCACGTGGGCCCGCAGGTGGCGACGGGCGAGTCGCTCCGCGAGTCGCGCCACGCGGCGAGTGCGAAAGGGTATGTACATCGCTTCGCGCACCGCATACTGCGCCACGCGTTCAACCGCCTGAGCGGCGGGAATTGTGCGGTACAGCGAACGTCGCCAGGCAGGAATAGCCTGGTCACCACGCGGCATGATCCACGGCGGCGTACGTTGGAACACGTACAGTTGCTGTACCATCGGCTGGATCTTCGGCACAAACTGAATGGCCGATGCACCCGTACCGATCACGGCGATACGCGCGCCGAGCAGAGGGAAGTGGTGGTCCCATTGCGCCGAATGAAACACGCGACCGCTGAAGGACTCCAGACCGGGAAGCGCGGGAATGACCGGGTCACTGAGCGCGCCGGTGGCAGCGATGACGATGGAGGCCCGCCAGCGGTGGTCGGTGGCTGTTACGGTCCACTCATGTGCGTGCTCATCCCACACGGCGCCCGAAACATCCTGTCCGAATACGAAGTGTTGCTCAATGTCAAACAGCTTCGCGCAGTGACGCAGGTACTCCCAGATCTCTGCCTGTGGCGAGAACACACGACTCCACGACGGATTGGGCGCGAATGAAAACGAATACAGGGTTGACTGGACATCGCAGGCGCAGCCAGGATAGCGGTTGTCGCGCCAGGTGCCACCCAGATCGGCGGCACGCTCGAGGATCACGAAGTCGGTGATGCCGTGCTGACGCAGCCGAATGGCCATGCCGATGCCGGCGAATCCGCCTCCGATGATGACGATGCGGACGCGCCGTCGACTGGGTGTCACGGACAATCCTGGGTCAGCGTGAGCTGGGCGCCATCGGCGTTCCCGGAGCGTCGTTCATAGGTGCCGCGTTCCGTCAATTCCCAGGCCGTCGGATCATCCAGATAGCGACTGAGGATCGAGTCCAGCCGCCGCCGGTGCTCCGCATTCGGAACGGGAACCAGCAGCTCAACCCGACGCCGTAAGTTGCGCGGTCGCAGGTCGGATGATCCGATGAAGTACTCCGGGTCACCGTTGTTGGCGAACCGATAAATGCGCGAGTGTTCGAGGAAGCGTCCGACCACGGATACCACGCGAATCCCCTGGGAGCGCCCGGGCACGCCGGGACGCAGCGTGCAGATGCCGCGAACCACGAGGTCAATGCGCACCCCCGCCTGCGAGGCGCGATACAGGGCGCGCACCACTTCGGTGTCGGCGAGGCCGTTCACCTTGATCGTGATCTGCGCAGGTCGACCTGCGCGCGCGTGTGCGAATTCGCGGTCGATGCGGTGCAACAGGGCCGTCAGCAGTTGATGCGGCGCGAGGAGTGCGCCATGGGGCAACTGCTGTGGAAGAGGTGATGCCGTCTCGAATGCGTCGAACAGGTTGCCAACGTCGTTCGTAAGCTCATCCCGCGTGGAGAACAAACTCAAGTCGGTGTACTGTCGACCGGAGCGCGCGTTGTAGTTGCCGGTGCCGACATGCACGTAGCGCGCCAGCACGGTTCCCTCGCAGCGCACGACGAGGGCCATCTTTGCATGCACCTTGAGTCCGGGAAGTCCATACACGACGCGTCCGCCGGCGCGCTCCAGCGTGCGCGCCCAATGCACGTTGTGCTCTTCGTCGAAGCGCGCCTGCAGTTCCACCAGCGCGAACACCTGCTTGCCCGATCGCGCGGCCGTCAGCAGCGCTTCCACCACCGGTGATGGATTTCCCACGCGATACAGGGTGGTCTTGATGGTGGTGACGTCGGGATCGTAAGCTGCATCCTGGAAGAAACGTACGACCGTGTCGTCGAATGACTCGAATGGATGGTGGATGAGCAGGTCCCGCTCGCCTATCGCGGCAAACATCGACTGGTCGTGTGCGATCGGCCGTGCCGCCGCGACCGGCGGGTACTCGCACGCTCCGCCGCGCGGCACGGGCAACGTTTGCAGGCAGCGCTGATCGAGCAAACCGTCGACCACTTGCACGGCGTCGACCGTGAGTTCCATATCGCGCCCCACGGCCTCGCGGCGCAGGTTGTCGAGAATCAGTGTACCGACGTGCGTCGGCATGCTGCGTTCGACCTCCACCCTCACGGCGGGGTTGTGGGGGCGTCGTTCGGTGGCCAATGCGACCGCGTCGAGCAGGTCACCGGATTCGTCTTCAAGGATCTGCAGATCACCGCCACGCGTCACGCGGAACAGGTATGTCCCATCAACCACCGCCGAGGGATGCAAGAGATGCGCGTTGGCGCGCAGCACCTCTTCGATCGCGATCATGGCACCCGCCCGCCCGACGACGGGAAGCAATCGGGGCACATCACTGGGCAGCTCATGTTCGGCGAGCCGCGTTCGCTCACCGGCCGCCGCGCGAAAGACGACGGCGACAAAGAGCCCCAGGTGCGGCAGATGCGGCAGCGGATATCCAGGGCTCAGCGTGATGGCCTGAGGGCTCAGGTCGGGTTGAATCTCCTCGAGATATCGCGTGCGCAACGCCTCGCGCTCGGCGCCTGTGAGCGCATCCCATGTGAGGAGGCCCACGCCGATAGCCGCTGCGTCGCGCAGGCATTGGTCGGCGCAGCGTGTTTGCGCCGCGAGAATATCGGCAATCTCGCGCTCAACAGCCTCGAGTCGCTCGCGGGCAGACCCACCTTCGCCGTAGTCAGCCAGTGGAGCACTCGGCCCCGTCTCTCCTTCGTCGATGGCTGCCAGACGCAGCTCCGCCATACGCACCATGTAAAGCTCGTCGATGTTGCTGGTGACGATGCCGAGGAATCGCAACCGTTCGAGCAGCGGCACGGAGGGGTCTTCGGCGAGAGCCAACACGCGTCGCTGGAAGGCCAGCAGGCTCAATTCAGCGTTGAGCAACTCGGCGGTGTCCGTTTTCCCCGTCATCTGCTCCGTTGGTGCGGTAAAAGCCCGTCAATGGCGGGCGATCGGCACAAATACTCTTCGCGTGTCGGCGTCGCCGTCGTACGCCGTCGCGCGAAGATACGATGCGGAGAGCGATTTCGCCTCCCTAACGCGATGTCAACGAATGCGACCCGGACACGAAGAGATTGCTCCACTCCTCGGCCGCCAAGCAGGACATCCTTGCCGATGGCCAGTGGCCGGCTCATCCGGCCAGCGGTATGTTGGGGTGGTGATGAACGACTTTCCGTGAGCCACATGCCGCGCCCTGCCGATGAATGGGTCGTCAAGCTGTACGACGACCTTCGCACCCTTGCCCACGCACACCTGCGACGCGAGCGCACCGGGCACACGTTGTCCACGACGGGGCTCGTCAACGAAGCCTATCTGCGGCTGGCACAGCAGCATTCACTCGACGGCCTCGGTCGCGCGGAGTTTTTCAGTGCGGCCTCGGCGACCATGCGTCGGGTGCTGGTGGATTGCGCACGCACGCGACTTCGTGCCAAGCGCGGTGGCGGCGCCGAGTCGGTGCCACTGGAAGACGTTGAAGCGTTCCTTTCGGTCGAGGAAGCGGAAGAGTTCGTGGCGCTCGATGAGGCGCTCGAACGCCTGCGTACCGTGAATCCGCGTGGCGCCGAGGTCGTGCAGTGCCGGTTCTTTGCCGGCCTGACGCTTGAGGACACGGCAGCCGCGCTGGGCGTGTCGGCCAAGACGGTGCAGCGCGACTGGCTTATCGCTCGCGCGTGGCTGACCAAGGAAGTGGCCAGCGATTTTGGCGGAATTTCCGACGCGTGACAACGGGATGTCCACTCAGCATGGTATTTGTCGCGACGATGAACGATGACTCGCCCTGACCTGAACCGGACGCGCTGGGAGTTGCTGGAGCGACTGTACTGGGAGTCGCTCGAACGCAGCCCGGTCACTCGCGCAGACTATTTTGCAGCGTCCGGCGCCGCACCCGACGTGGTGGACGAAGTGAACGCCATGCTTTGGGCGAGTGAAGGCGGAAGCGCGATGCGGGTCGAGCGTCGCTTCGTGAGCGACGAAGGACCCTCGCTGGAGGGCTTGGCACCGGGCACACTGGTTGGACCGTATCGACTGACGGAGCTGGTTGGACGCGGCGGCATGGGTGAGGTGTATCGCGCGCGGCGCGCCGACGGCGAATTGGATCTCGAGGTCGCCGTGAAGTTGCTGCGCGCCGACGCGCGTTCGGATACGCTTGCTCGGCGATTCATCGCGGAACGCGCGCTCTTGGCGCGGTTGAGTCATCCGAACATCGCGTCAATTCTGGACGCCGGCACCTCACCCGACGGCCGACCGTATCTCGTGTTGCGTTACGTCGACGGCGAGCCCATAACGCAGTATGCCGCTCGCCTGGACCTGTCCGCCCGTCTGCGGTTGTTTCTCAAGGTCGCCGAGGCCGTTCAGTTCGCGCACACGAATCTGATCATCCACCGCGATCTCAAACCGTCGAATATTCTGGTGACGGCTGCGGGCGAGCCGATCCTGCTGGATTTCGGCATCGCCAAGCTGATGGATGACACGGGCGATGCCGACGAGACCGTCGAGGGTGAACGACTGCTGACGCCATCGCACGCGGCACCCGAGCAGTTGCGCGGCGAACCGGTGACGACGGCCACTGATGTATATGGCCTTGGCGCGCTGCTGTTCGAGTTGCTGGCCGGTGCTCATCCGTTCGCGACGCGCGCGCGCAGCCGCAGCGACATGGAACGCGATATCCTGGACACGCCCGCCCCATTGCCCAGCGCCGTCGCGGCGGATGGGAGGTGGCGCGCGCGCCTTCGCGGCGATCTGGACAGCATCGTGCAGATGGCATTGCGCAAGGAGCCAACACGTCGGTACTCAACGGCAGGACAATTGGCCGACGATGTGCAGCGGTATCTCGCCGGCTTGCCTGTTCGCGCGCGCCCGGATCGCTGGAGCTATCGTACTGGGCGATTCGTCAAGCGCAATCGCGTGGCGGTTGCTGGCGCGATCGCGCTGGTGTTGGCGATGGGTGTTGTCTTGTCGCGCGAGGTGGTGCAGTCGCGGCGGCTGCTGGCCGAGCGCGATCGCGCGGTTGCCGAGCGGGAGGCGGGCGAGGACGTGCTGGCGTTTGTCACCGATCTGTTCGAGCAGTCCGATCCGCGCGTTGTCCCTGGTGCTGACACGTTGCGCGTGGGTCCATTTCTTACACGCGCCGAGGCGCGCGTTGCCGAACTGAAAGACCAGTCCGAACGACAGATGCGATTGTATCGCTCACTGGGTAACGTGCGCTTCAGTCGTGGCGACTACGCCGTGGCGGAATCCCTGCTGACCCTCTCAGTCGAACTTGGACGGAAAGCGTTGGGAGCTGAACATCTGGAGGTTCTGCGCACGCGTCAAATACTGGCTGATGTGCTGGTGGACCGGCATGGTCCGAATGCCGCGAAGGTGGAGCGCGACAGTGTGTTGCGGGTGCTGTTGCGCACGGTGGGTCGCGATCATCCCGATGTTGGCAATGCGTATGCCCGGTTGGCGGCAGTTACCACAGACGTGGACCGCGCACGCGCGCTGCTCGACACGTCGATTGCCCTGCAGTCGCGCAGTGGACGGGTGGATTCGGTTGAGATTGCCAGCATGCTGGATGCGCGTGCGCGCGAGCACGGCACGCGTGCTCAACCCGGGCAGGCGGCGGCGCTTGAGGAAGCCGCGTTGCGCATTGTGTCTACACGCTTCCCGGCCGACCATGCCACCGTGTTGACGGTGAAGGGGAATCTGGCCACCTGGCTCAATGCAGCGGGCCAGTGGGAGCGCGCGTTGTCGCTGGCGCGGGAAGTGCTCGATGCGGCGACGCACCAGACGACACCCGGACATGGGATGGCGCTGGCGTACGAGCGTGTGGCGCTCATCGTCGTGAGCATGCCCGGACGCCTCGCGCTGGCCGATTCGATGAGTCGCGCCGCGTTGCGCACGATGCGGGGCGCGGTGGCGCCGGATCATCCGCTGATCTCCAGTTCCATGCGCAATGTGGCCATCATCCTGGCGTACCAAGGTCGGAACGCCGAGGGCCTCGCATTGCTGGACTCGGCCATCGCGCGCGCGCGCGTGTCTGCGGACACGAGTTTCTGGCGATACATGACTGGGCAGCGCGTGCCAATGCTCATCGCGCTGGGTCGGCCCGACGAGGCGGTGCGCAGCGCCTCGTTCGCCCGCGAAGCGCGTGCCGGACTTGCGCAAGGATCGGATCGGATGGCGCTCATCGACTGGCATTCCGGGATGGCGGCGATGGCCGCCGGGCGCCGTGACGACGCAGCTCGCCTCTTTGCACAGGTTGTGGAAGCCGATAGTCGCGCCGACAGCGCCACGCTGCAGTGGTGGCGGTTGATGTCGGCCCGTTGCGCACTGGGCTCCGCGCTCGCGAATACGCCGCGTGACAGCGAAGCGCGCGCGCATCTGGACCCGGCGTGTCCGGCTCTGGAGCGCTGGGGGCGTGCCGATGCCGTGGTCAAGGGGTGGGGCAAGGCTGCGCGCCGCAGGAACGAGTGACGACGGCAACCTGGGGCGCCCCACTGATCGCCTTACCTGCGGGCCGATTGGCGCATTGCGCATATTTGCGGGTAAGGTGACCGGGCTACAGATTCTGGTGTAGCGCGGATTGCAAGCACTCTCGTCGCGCACCACGCGTGGGATTGTCACTCATGTCTTTTCGACAGGAAGGACCAATGGCCGACCAGTTGCAGCCTCTCGATAACGCACGTTTCGTCGCCTTCAAGAGCGGCGACGAAAACGCGCTGACCGAAGCATACCGTTCTCAATACGACACGCTGGTCGCAGAGGCGCGCGACGCACTGGGACCGGAGCTGGCGCATTTCAGCGGACGTGTGGCGCAGCAGGCCATGCTCGGCACGTGGGCACGCCGGGCGGACTTCGACACGGCGCCTGCGTTGGCTGCGGCGCTCCAGGCGGCCGTGGTTGGCGAGGCGGCGCAACAGCGTCGTCGGCACGCGGCCCTGCATGCACGACACGGTGGCGCACCACAAACGCCTCATATCTCGGCGATCGGCGCCGACGAAGCGACGACGCGAATGCTGGACGCTCTGCATCCGGCGCCGGTCGACCACGAGAAGGCGGTAAGTGATGTCAAGGCGGCGCGCAAGCATCACGCGGCCGAGCATGTGAATAAGGTTGGGAAAGAGCGCGGGTGGAAAGGACCGGCGGCGCTCATCGTGGTGCTGGGTGTTGCGATCGTGTACGGCATGAAGATGCTGAACGAGGGCGGTGTCGATATCGCGGTAACCAAGGCCTTGGCGGCCGACGACGCGCGAACTCTGAGTTCGCAGCGAGGACAGCGCGGGACCGTGGACCTCAGTGACGGATCGAAGGCGAAGATCGGCTCCGAGTCGAAGCTGCGCCTGCCGGTAGAATTCGGCCGAACCATGCGCACGCTGGAATTGACTGGCACGGCGTCTTTCACTGTCGCAGCCGGACAGCCGCTGCCCTTCACCGTGCGGGCGGCGAACGCAATCATTACCGCCACCGGAACGCAATTTACCGTGCGCGCATTCGCGGCGGATAGCGCTGTGGTGGTGAGCGTGGCTGAAGGCAGCGTGTCGGTGCACACCAAGGACGTCAGTGGCGAAACATCGGTGGCGGCTGGCAAGGCGCTGCGCGTTGCACTTGACGGCAGCGTCAAGGAATTGGATGATGCGACGCGTGCGCTGACGTTCGCCTGGGTACAGGACACGCTGGCGTTTGCCGACGCGCCGGTGAACGTGGTGTTGCCCGAACTCGGTCGCTGGTTCGACCTCAATGCGTCTCTGGCCGACGCCTCACTCGGCGAGCGCAAAGTCTCGTTGCGAATCGGCATGCAGTCGTCGGGCGATGCGCTCAAGATGCTGGCAACGGCAGCGAATCTGGCGATCGGTTTTGACAAGGACGAGAAAGTTGTGCTGAGCGACGCGGGCACGGCGCCGGCGGCCAAAAAGAAGAAGTAGATGGTGATACCCGCCTTTGCCGATGCGCGATGTCGCAATGAGTCCCGACTGCTGGTGGCAACTCTGGCAGAATTGCGATGAGTTGTGGCAGCCGCTGTAATTCGCTTCGCGCGCATATGCGGAACTTGGGTGGCGCGTGAGAAACGCCTGCGGGTGATAGCGGTTCTGCTGTCCATTGTCGGGGCGATGACATTGCAGGCACGTGGAACGCTGGTGGCAGGTGGCGCACGATTGCGGTCGTGAGTTCGCCGCCGCGAGGCGCGGAGTCCGTACCTCAAAGTCGCCCGCTCGACATGATTCGTCCGACGCCGCACATTGCTCCCAGATGAACTACGATGCCGGTGAGTACCGGAGTGCAGTGGTACTCCGATACCGGACACCCGATGAACGACGACACCGGTGATGAGATACCGGAGTTCGGATACCGGATGGTGGCACGACATCGGATATCGTCGGTTTTCTCATGTCCGATATCCGGTTTCCCATCACCGATATCGTACTTCGTCCGGTATCAGGTATCCCGCCAACGCGCCCGGCTCACGGCGATGGTTAAGGGCGCCCATTTCCTGACAGACCGCGCGTTGCCAAGGCGGAGGCGGGGTAACCCATTGGCCGACTGGCACCAACCGGGTCCGCCAAGGTTATCAAATGGACCCGGCGGGCGTCCCACCCTTACCCCTGTGCACCCGGCGAAGTATCTCTGAAGACTGCCAGTTGCGCCCCGCGCCCTCCTGTCCCGAGCATCGACCCTTCCCGTGGTAGCTGAGCTGTCCGCAAGTCCCGACCACCACCACGCCGCCGACCCAATGCTCGATCGGCTGCGTCAGGCTACCATCGGCATGTACGACATCGCCGGTGAGCTCGGGCGTGGGGGTATGGCGGTGGTGTATGTGGGGAAGGACCTCAAGTTGGCGCGTACGGTGGCCATCAAGGTCATGGACCCGCGGCTGATGCTGACTCCGGGCATGGCCGAGCGCTTTCTACAGGAAGCCCGCATCGCGGCGCGACTGCAGCACCCGAACATCATCGTTGTGCATGACATTCAGCAAAGCGATGAGCTGATTTTCTTCGTCATGAGTCTGATCAGCGGTGGCGCCCTTGACGAGTTGCTGCGGCGGCCCGATCCGATCCCCATCGACCAACTGCAGTGGATTCTCGCCAACGCAACACGGGCGCTGGCGTATGCGCATTCCGAGGGCATCATCCACCGCGATGTGAAGCCGGCGAACATCCTGGTCAACCTGAAAGGCGAGATCATCCTTACCGACTTCGGCATCGCGAAAGCGGTCGATGGCGGCAGCTTGACGAAGTCGGGGTCGTCGATCGGCACGCCGCTTTATATGAGCCCGGAACAGTTTTCCGGCCAGCCGGTGGGTCCGGCGTCGGATCAGTATGCGTTGGGCGTGACGGCCTACCAGTTGATCACGGGCCAGCCACCGTTCTCGGGTGACCTGTATCAGCTGATCGCGGCGCACGGCAATCGGGTGCCGACGCCAGTGCGTCAATTGCGTGCCGACTGTCCAGCGTTTCTGGCCAACGCAGTCATGCGGATGCTGGAGAAGCAACCCGCCGATCGCTGGCCGGCCCTCGACGATCTGGTTGACGTTTTTGCCTCCAACCTGCCCAGCGACGGTGGGTCGGTGAGGCGCGCGCTGGCCGAACAGGCGCGGGCAATCAATGGCCAGCGCACCACAACCATCGCGGCGCTGTCGGCACGGACGCCGTTAAGTCCGGTGCCGAACACCACCAGAGCCCGTGCTCCCGAACCGGTCCGGGCGGCGCCGCTGCTGGTGAGCATCTCGCCGCCGAGTGCCACCGTGTTTGACGGGGGTGTGCTGCAGCTGCGCGCACGCGTGGCATCGGAAAGTGGCGACACGATTCCGGATGCCGTCGTCACGTGGACGTCGCTCGCACCGGCGGTCGCGCTGGTGCAAGCCGACGGGAGTGTGACCGGGGTGTCGCCCGGATTCACTACGATTCGGGCGACGATCAGCGGCGTGTGGGCAGATGCGGCGATCACGGTGGAGTCGGCTCCCATCGCGCGACTGGCGACGTCGGCGCCCACGTTGACGATGTTTGTGGACGACACCATAACGCCCGATGTGACGGCGTTTGACGTGAATGGAACGGCACGTCAGGACGTTTCGCTGTCGTGGCTCAGCCGGTCGCCTGGCACCGTGCAGGCTGATGGACTTGGCGGACTCCGCGCGCTTTCGCCGGGGCACGCCAGCGTGGACGTGGTGGTGGGGTCGGTGCGTCGCACCATTGAGATTGTGGTGACTCGCCGTCCGGTGAAATCGGTAACGCTGCGCGCGGTTTCGACGCGTCTCGAATTGGGTGCGGCGGTTGCGCTCGGCTTTGAGGCGTTGGACGATCGCGGGCGATCGATCGCGGGCGTGGATGTGCGCTGGTCGTCAAATGCGCCGTCGGTGGTGTATGTCGACTCAGCCGGCACGGCGCTCGCCATCGGTCCCGGTCGTGCCCGCGTGACCGTGCAGGTGGACGCCGCCAGCGACAGCGTGGATCTGGAGTCGGTGGAGGCCGCGATCGGCGCGATCGGCCTGTCGCTCGCGTCGCACGAGACAGAAGTTGGCGAGTCGGTGGCGATTACCCTCCGGGTTACCGACGCGATGGGCGACCCGCGTTCGAATGCCGGTGTGCGCGTGTGGAGCAGCGCACCGACGGTGGCCGACGTGGATCTCGGAAGGATGTTGGTCGTGGCCCGGGCTCCGGGTGTCGCGCGGATTCTCGCGGCGGGCGAATCGGGCGGTGGTGCCATGGCGGGCGAGGTCTCGGCCGACCTGCGTGTCGCCGCGCCGACCGCCGTGCGCATCGAGTCGGTACCGGCGTCACTTGATCTCGATGTCGGTGCGATTTCATCGATCGCGCTTCGCGGTGTGGACAAGCATGGACGGCGCGTCGCGCTGGCATCGGTGCAGTGGTCCACCGACGATGCACGGGTCGTTTCCATCGACGCCACCGGTGTGGTGCGCGGAGTGGCGCCGGGCACCGCGCGCGTGCGGGGCGTGGTCGAGTCGCCCGATAGTCCAACGATGGTGCACGACGTTCCGGTACGTGTGCGTCGGGCGCCCGTGGTGCAGCTCGCGATCAGCGCTGAACATTCGCGCCTCGTGTCCGGCAGCTCGACCACACTCACGCTCATGGCGGTGGACGCGCTTGGCGGCACTGTGCCCGAGCCCGGGGCCCGTTGGACTACCTCCGACTCCGCCGTGCTAACCGTCGACGCCGCCGGTCTCGTGACGGCGCGCGCAGCAGGTCATGTGACGGTGTCGGCAACCGTGGGGTCGGTGGAGGGAACCATTGCGCTGGACGTGATTGCGGCGCCGTTGACATCGCTCGTTATTCGCCCAACAACCACTGAGTGTGTGGTGGGGATCGCCCAGGCACTTACGGTCGAAGCGCGCGACGTCATCGGCAGCGTGGTGTTACCGCGAGTGACATGGCGCACCGTGCCTGACGACGCGGCAACGGTTTCATCGGATGGCAGGCTCACGCCGCGCCGCGCCGGTTCCCTGAGGGTGCATGCGCAATTGGCCGACGCCGACGTGCACACAACCGACGCGGCGGTGCGTGCGGCGCATGTCGATTTTCAGGTGCGCATGCCCACCATTCTCGGTCTTGCACTGCCCGGCGAACTCTCGATGCGGGTTGGGGGGTCGCAGCAGGTGCGGGTGCAGCTTCGTACCGAGGGTGATGCGCTGTTGGGAGAAGACGGGGTGAGCTGGTCGAGCAGTAACGAGCAAGTGGTTCAAGTGTCGGGAGGTCGAGTTAACGCAACGGGCATAGGCAGCGCCCTGATCACGGCGTCGATTGGTTCGCAGCGTGCCACCATGCCGATTAACGTGCTTCAGGCGCGCGCCGCGCTGTCCACTCCCCGAATGGTTGTTGGGGGGCTTGCCCTGCTGGCGGTGGCGGTGGTCGCATACGTGGCTTGGCCGTCGAAACCAGAACTGGCCGTGCCGTCGCTCCAGACCGGCGAAACCGTGCTGCCGCCCGGTCCGGAGCCCGCAGGCCCCACGCCGGCCGTCGTTGATCCTCCTGCCGCAGGTGGAAACACCACAATTACCAAGTTGCCCCCAAAGCCGTTGCCAGGGCGAACGTCAACC
>JANOKE010000349.1:0-1301 GCA_031419135.1 Gemmatimonadaceae bacterium | reverse complement strand
TGGAAAAATACGGGTTGCCGGTGCCAGCGGCAAAGATCACGGTGCGCCCTTTCTCAAAGTGCCGAATGGCTCGACGCCGGATATACGGCTCGGCCAACTCTTCCATACGAATCGCGGTCATCACCCGGGTGTCGAGCCCTTTCTTTTCCAGCACATCCTGGAGCGCCAGCGCGTTGATGACCGTACCGAGCATGCCCATGTAATCGGCGCCCACCCGGTCCATCCCCATTTGTGACAGTTGCGAACCGCGCACGATATTGCCGCCGCCAATCACCAGTCCCAACCGCACTCCGAGTCGCGCCACTTCCACGATCTGATCGGCAAAAAAGCCGATCCGGTCGAAATCGAAGCCGACCCCGCGCTCGCCGGCCAGCGCTTCTCCGGAGAGCTTGAGGAGAACGCGCTGGTAGCGCAACGCGTCGGCGCCGGGTGACACCGCCGCGCCCGCCTCAGCCCCCAGAGGAGTGTCGCTCACTGCGTTATTCCGCGCCCAGCTGCAGGCGCACGAAGCGGTTGACGGTGATAGCGCCTCCTGCCCGCTCGGCATGATCCTTCACCAGGGCGGCAATGGTCACCGCTGGGTCGCGCACCCACGCTTGCGGCAGGAGCGTGACGTCCTTCAGAAACGCTTCGACCTTACCGGTGGTGATCTTTTCGATCATCGCGTCGGGCTTCCCCGACTGCCGCGCCTGATCTTCGGCAATCCGCTTCTCGCTTTCGATTTTCTCGGGCGCGACACCCGAGCGGTCAACCGCCAGCGGGGCCGAGGCCGCGATGTGCTCGGCGATGAACTTTACGAGTTGCTGCGTGGACTCGTGCTGTGCCACGGCCGGCGAGGACGCGGTAATCTGAACCAAGGTGGCCAGTTTGCTGTTGTGGTGGCGATACATGCCTACCAGACCATTCTCATCCGTATCGAAGCGCGCGACGCGCCGCACGTGTACCGCTTCGCCCGTTCGCGCCGACGCGACCTTCACGAAGTCGGCGACAGTCTGACCGGGGTCGCCGATGAGCGTTTCGGCGAGAAACGTGTCCACGTCGTTGGCGGAGGACTGCACCCGCTGCGCCACGAGCGTTGCCACGACCTTGCCGAAGTCTTCATTGCGCGCCACGAAATCGGTTTCGCAGGCTACTTCAACGAGTGCGCCGGACTTGCCCAGGGCGAAAATCTCACCGCCGACAATGCCCTCGCTCGTCGAACGATCGGCGCGTTTCTCCGCCTTCGCGATCCCTTTCTTGCGCAAGTATTCGACGGCGGTATCCAAGTCGCCGCCGGTCTCCTCGAGCGCCTTCTTGCAGTC
>JANOKE010000348.1:0-1651 GCA_031419135.1 Gemmatimonadaceae bacterium | reverse complement strand
GCACCAAGACTCAATCAAGAGTACGGCACAATCATCGATTTGGGCAGATGGCACCGGGTGGCTACCCTTCCTTTTCCATGCGAATCGCCCCGCTCCTCACGCTGCTCTTCGCCTCGACAGCCCTCGCGACCTGCGGAGGCGACGGCACCGCCGACCCCACGGCGCCATCGCCCGATCCTTGCGTCGCGACGTTGGGTGTTGGCGTTCGCAGCTCGGTGGCGGCCGGACTGACCACCTGGGCCATCTTGCCCCGCAGCACGGACAACTGCATCACCCAACGCCTCGACAGCCATTTTGTGTACCGCGCCACCGCCGTCACCGCCACTGGGCGCCTGTTCATCTTCCTGCCGGGCACCAACGCCGTGGCGCAGCACTATCAGCTGATCCTGGCGCAGGCGGCCCGCGCAGGCTATCACGCCATCGGTATTTCATACCCGAACGACGATGCCGTTGGCACGCTGTGCGCCACGCAACCCACCTCCTGCTACGGTGACACTCGGCTGGAAATCCTCACCGGTGAAGCCTCGTCGGCCCAGGTGACCGTGAACCGATCAAACAGCATTGAAAATCGCATTGTCCGATTGCTTCGCTTCATGCGGAGCACCGAACCCACCGGCGATTGGGGGCAGTTTCTCCAAGGTGATACGGCGGTTGTCTGGGGTCGCGTCTCAATCGCCGGTCACTCGCAAGGCGGAGGTCACGCGCTGTTTATCGCGCAGCGATATGCCGTCTATCGCGCCACAGCGTACGCCTCGTTCGGTGACGGACTACCAGGCGGAACCGCAGTGGCACCCTGGGTCACGCGGCCGTATGCCACGCCAACCAATCGCCTGTTCGGGTTCATCTCGAGCTTTGACGAGCTGGTGTCGCCCAGCACGGCGCTCGCCGTGTGGACGGCAATTGGCATGTCAGGCGCCGCCGTGAACGTCGAGGATGCACCGCCACCCTTTGGCGCGTCCCAGCGATTCATTACCTCCGCCCCACCGGCCAATCGGCTGCTGACGCTCAGTCCCAATCACAACGTGGTGGTGGTTGACGTGAATACGCCGAAGGTGGCTCTGGCGGCGCCGGCGTTCGCCGATGTCTGGCGCGCGCTCAGCTTTCCCTGAGTTGCATCGAGCCCTTCAACGTTATCTTTGAGCACATGAAGAAGAACAAGCACAGCGCCATCCCGGACTTTTCGCGCGCCAAGCCGGTGCCAGGTGCCAAGTCGGCACCAACCGCCGAGCGAGCACCACAGCCAAATCCCCGTCAGCCGTCGAAGGCGCCGACAAAATCCAAGAACGGCGGCCGTCGCGGTACTTAGGCGGCGTCAATAAATAACCTTTACAGTCGCGTGCGCGGACGGATCGCATAATTCCACTCCCCGTGAAAGACGTCGGGCGTGAGGTGCACGGTCGCGATCTCGGCGTCCGAGACCTTGTGGTCCACGGGATACCGCCGTCGATCGAGCCGACAGGTGACCGTGAGACCTTTCGCCGTGGTCGTCTTGGCGATCAATCGCACGATCGTTTCGTAGTCGCGCAGCGGTTCGCCGCGCCAGTTCGAGCTGATGAAGGAGAAGAGGCGATGTTCGACCTTGTTCCATTTGCTCGTCCCGGGTGGAAAATGGCACACGCGAATGGTGAGGCGCGCTTCGTCTGCCAACGCC
>JANOKE010000347.1:0-1150 GCA_031419135.1 Gemmatimonadaceae bacterium | reverse complement strand
ATCGTCGACCTGGTGCAGGAGGGACGACGCCCCGCGTAGACCAACGCCATCGGATGTACGCCGCGTGAGCGAAGATGATGTCATCACAACCGAGATTCGCGCCGCGCGTGAAGGGATCTTTGCGCGGGCTGGATACGATCTCGGGGAACTCGGTCGGCAGCTGCGAGCCCGACAGGTCGCCGCAGGTCGAGAGGGCGTCACGCTGCCACCGAAACCGCCGGAGAGTGACAGTCACGCGGCGTAGCTCCGCGCAGTGGCGTCCAACACGCGCCGCCGAACAACGCGTTGCAACTGACAAGCGAGTTTCGGAATGCTCGCTTCGCTCGCGTGGTTGCATTCGCTTGCAGTTGAACGCTATCCGTTAGACTGCTACGCGTCGGTTGACAGACCAGTAGCGAGGTTCATAGGTGCACATGAGTTACCGCCGTGCGTGCGTCCTTTCATTGCTTTTCTGTGTGATCTTGCCACCCGACGAGGTCAGGGCACAATCGAAACCCGAAGGGGCGGGACGCGTTTGGGCCGAAGTCAGTCTTGGTGGAGCGCAGCAATCGCAGGGATGCCGTGCCTGCGTGCGACACGATCGGATTCGCGGGCTCTCCGTCAGCGGTTCGATCGGTACCAGCTTCTCCCACGGGTTGGGGGCGGCGGTGCTCTTTCGCGCTTTTGAGGAAATCAATTTCGATTTTACCCAGGGGAGCCGCTACGCTGTGGGGCTCGCGCAGTACACACCGGCTCGCATGACGTTCGTCACGCTGAACGCTGGTGCGGGCTTCGGCACCCACCACGGCGACCCCGCGCCGTATGCCAACAGCGGGCGCGGAGCGGTGCTCGCCGTCGGCCTGGCGGCTCGCATGACGGCAGGTGGAGATGTCGCCGTGAGCGTGAGTAGCGACGTCTTGCAAAGTGTGAGTGGGGTCCGCGAGTCAGCGGCCGGGCAAGCGTCATCGCCGTATCACCCGCGTCTCGTGACCGTGGGAGTCGGTCTCAGCTTCGCAAGCCCACGACCGCACTAGTCGGCGTCCATTGTGCAAGCGGTCCAACCTCGCTGGACTGGCCAGGACTTACCTTGCGCCCTGAGCGTGGAGTCGATCCTGATACTCGAGATCGTCGGCTTCGACGGAGTGGCAGTAATCGAGCAACCAGGGCGGTA
>JANOKE010000346.1:0-2744 GCA_031419135.1 Gemmatimonadaceae bacterium | reverse complement strand
CGGCGACCAGCTTTGATGTGCGTACTTCCTCGCCCGAGAGTTCCGGATGTTCGTGGATATCGCGACGCCACCCAATGACCTTTGGCATCACGGTTGCGACGCGACGCTCGATCTCGGCGTTGAGTGGTGACAGCTTGGCGGCGGGCGACTGCGCGTTCGAGGTGGTCAACGCGACCAACGTCAGGGCGGCGGAACCAAGACGGGCAAGGCGAAGGGACATGGGCGGGCTTTCCGGGTTGGTAGCGTGGACTGGCCGAGGCGGGCGTACGGCTGAATAATGTGGTGATCGGGGGCGAAGAGATATCCTGTCCCACCCACTTTCCAAATACGCACTATGTCCACTTTGGCCCGTACGGCAGATCGTGATGCGTTGATCGCGCGCATTGAACGGCTCTCACCCGACGCGAATGCTGTCTGGGGTTGCATGAACGCGCCACAGATGCTGGCGCATTGCGCCGACGCCCTGCGCATGGGGCTTGGAGACTTGTCCGTCAAGCCCAAGCACGCGACCATTCCACGAATGGCGCTGTTCAAATGGTTGTTCCTGAATGTGCTGCCATTTCCCAAAGGCGCGCCAACGGCGAAAGAACTGATCAGTCGCGCGCCAGAGACATGGGAGGTCGAGCGGTCGCAGTTGATCGACCTGATGAAACGCGCCGGTGGCGACGACGTGCGGTCAGTGAGCGCGGAGCACCCGATCTTTGGCCCGCTCACCCGCGCCCAGTGGGGGCAATTGGCGTGGAAACATCTGGATCATCACCTGCGGCAATTCGGCGCGTAAAAGCGTCTCGTGTGTCAGGGCGAGGAGTTCGACTCACGTGGCCCGGCGCGCCAAGTCAGCCCCACGAACAAACGCATCGCAGATGGACGAAGCCCGGTGTTGTCGCCGTTTCTTTCGGCCGCCCATCCCACGTACACGTTCCGATAGCGCGCCGTGAGTCCGTACTCGATTTCCACGGTGCTCAGCGTGTCACCCGCGTCCTGTGCCTCGGCCGCAGTAACCGTGGTTTGCAGATACAGCAGCTTGAACGCGTAGCGAGCGCCGAGGAACGGCGTGATGGTCAGTCCATGATAGACCGGTTGTTCGATACCGGCCGCAAGGCCGCCGCGAAGTGCGAGGGTTTACGTTTTGATGGAGACGTCACCGCCGCCGGTTGACCTGACCGGCTCCCAGACGCTCCGACCGTATCCCACGCCAAAGCCCGGGCAGATTACCACGCGCAGCGCGTGAAGCAGCATCGAGAGGCGCACGTCGGCTGCTTGTTCCGACACTGTCGGTCCCATGTCGAACTGCCGACCCGAGAGATTCACGGCCATCCGCCCACCGGAAAGCGTGGCCGACGCGCCGTTACTGCTGCCGAACGACACGGTCCCACGTTCGTACGCCACACCGCCTGACGCTGGCGTGCCGTGACACTCTTGCGCAGACGCGTTGCGCGCGAGACCCGCGACCGAAAGAGCGAGGGTACATCCGGCGAGCGCTGCACGCTGCGCTGTCCACAACTGCTTTGGTGCACGAGGCCTACCTCGAACTTATCGATATCGAGCGCGTCGAGTACCGTGACCGATCGCATTTCATGGCGGTCGCGGCGCGCGCCATGCGGCGCATTCTGGTGGACTCGGCGCGTCGCCACCAGGCCGACAAACGCGGCGGTGGTTCCACCCCGCTCAGCCTGGATGACGCGCATTCGATCTCGATGTCGCAATCGGAACACATGGTGGCACTCGACAGCGCGCTTGAGCGCCTGGGCACGCAGAGTGAACGACTGGCCAGAACGGTCGAGCTGCGATTCTTTGCCGGGCTCACCATTGAAGAGACGGCGCGCGCGATGGAGTTGGCTCCCAGCACGGTGCAACTCGACTGGCTGAAAGCGAAGGCGTGGCTTTATCGCGAGCTTGCGGAATCGTAGCATGCTCGACGACTCCGCATCGTGGCGCAGGATCGAACCAGCGTTGGACCAATTGCTGCCCGCGCCATCGGCCGATCGCGAACGCCTGATCGAGGAGTTGTCGAGCGGGGATCCGATCTTTCGCCAGGAACTGTCGACGTTGATCGCCGCGGTGGGCGTTCCCATCACGCGATATTGTCGCGATCATCATCTGGACATCGTCGATCGCCTGAAACTGTTCGAGGTGGTGTGTCAGGCCGTACAACATGCGCATCGTGGTCTGGTTGTGCATCGCGATCTCAAGCCGTCGAATGTGCTGGTCACCGACGCCGGTGACGTGAAATTGCTGGACTTCGGTATCGCCAAGTTGCTGGACGAAGAGGAGACCGGCACGCTCACCGGGTGGAGTCGCCCCTTCACGCCGGAGTATGCAACACCCGAGCAGCTCACCGGCGCACCGATCACCACGGCGTGCGATGTCTACCAGCTGGGATTGCTGTTGCACGAATTATTGACCGATGCACTTCCGTACCATGTCGCCCGACACGACCCCGCCGCAGCACGACGCATCATTTGCGAAATCGACGTCGCGGCGCCATCAACGCACGCCGGATCGTCGTCGCTAAGCGGCGACCTTGACGCCATAGTCCTCACGGCGCTGAGGAAGCAACCGGACGAACGCTATCCGTCGGCGGAGTCGCTGGCTGACGACGTGCGCCGTCATCGCCTGGGGCGCCCGATCAGCGTGCGTGCTGCCACCCCCGGTTACCGCGCCCTGAAATATGTGCGGCGCAATCGCGTCCGTATCGCTGTTGTGAGCACGATTGGTGTGTTCGCGCTCGGGCTCGCGCTCAC
>JANOKE010000345.1:0-7753 GCA_031419135.1 Gemmatimonadaceae bacterium | reverse complement strand
CGGAGGACGCAATGTCGTCTGAGCGGCGGATGAGCATGGTGGGGCGGGTGGGTGGAGAGTGGTTACCACATCATAACTTGGAGACTGGAGACGGGAGAATGAAGAAGGGAGACTGCCAACCGGCTGGACGTCTCCCTTCTCCCGTCTCCCTTCTCCCGTCTTAACTCCTCAATCCAGCGTTTTCGAAAATCGCCTGACCGCCATCGCCAACAACCCGAACGCCGCCACCGTGAGTATCGCCAATTGCGTCCACAAGTCCTCAACACCAACCCCTTTCAAAAGGATCCCGCGCAAGATCTCCAGAAACCACGTGAGCGGAAGCAAGGCCCCGATCCACTGCGCCGGCTCGGGCATCGCCGCCCGAGGGAAGATGTAGCCCGACAGCAGGATGTTGGGCAACATGAAGAAGAAGCTCAATTGCATCGCCTGCACCTGGTTGCGCGCGATGGTCGAGATGATCAACCCCACGCCAAGACTGGCCATGATGAACACCAGCGCCAGCGTGTACAGCAGCGGCAGACTGCCGCGAATGGGAATGTGAAAGAAGCTGGTGCCCAGTAGCAGCACCACACTCATCTGCACATAGCCCACCATCACGAACGGCACGAGCTTTCCCAACATGAGACTCGTTTTGCCGATTGGCGTGACAATCAACTGTTCCAATGTGCCGCGTTCGCGTTCACGCACCACGGCCGTGGATGTGATCAGCGTCATGGTGATGGTGAGCAGGATCCCCACGATCCCGGGCACGATAAACACCGCACTGCGTTGCGCCGGATTGTACCAGGGTCGCACCCGGATCTCCACGGGCGGGACCAGCTTGTATTGGCTGGCCAACAACTGCGCGCCACGCGCCTGTGCTGCCAACTGCGCGCCTGAAATCGCCGCCCCCGATGACTGCGGATCGGCCGCATCGATCAGCAACTGCGCGCGGCCCGTTTCGCCGCGCCGCAAGGCGCGTTGATAGTCGGGCGGAATCACCAGCGCCACCCGGGCCGCCCCCCGCTCGATCCATCGCTGCGCCGTCGCCCGATTGGGCACCGTCGCCACAATCTTGAAATTGTCCGTGTTGGCCAGCACCTGAATCAACGCGCGACTCTCCGACGTGCGCGATTCATCCATCACCACCGTGGGCAGCTTGCGCACATCGGTCTGGATGGCATACCCAAACAACAACAGTTGAATCGCCGGAAGCCCGGTCATCAGGGCAAACGTCAACCGGTCACGCCGCAACTGGATGAACTCCTTCCAGAGCATCGGCCACACCGTCCACGTGCGCAAGCGGGAGATCATGTGGCGCGCTCCGCCTCATCGCGTTCCTGCAGCATCACGAATACCGCTTCCACATTGGTCGTCCCGAACTGGGTCGTGATCTCCTTGGGCGTTCCCAGCGCAATCAGTTGCCCGCGCGACAGGAATGCCAGACGTTGGCACCGTTCGGCTTCGTCCATGTAGTGCGTGGTGACCAGCACCGTCGTGCCACGTTCGGCCAAACGATAAATCGTTTCCCAGAACGTGCGACGCGCCGCCGGATCGACACCCGCCGTTGGCTCATCAAGGAACAACAAGTCGGGTCGATGCGCGGTGGCACAGGCCAGCGCCAGGCGCTGTTTCCACCCACCACTGAGCGTGCCCGCCATCTGCTTCAGCCGATCGGTGAGGCCCGCATCCCGTGCGTGTTCTGCCAGCCGCTGGTCGCGGTCTGCGCCCAGCACACCGTACACCGCCGAATAGAAACGGAGATTTTCCGACACCGTGAGGTCGTCGTACAAGCCGTAGCGCTGCGACATGTAGCCAATGCGCGTGCGCACCCGTTCGGCGTCGTGGGTGACATCGAATCCCGCCACGTCGGCCGTGCCACTGGTGGGCACCACCAGCCCGCACAACATGCGAATGGTTGTGGTTTTGCCCGAGCCATTCGGGCCCAGCAAACCGAACACCTCGCCGCGATGGATCTCCAGATCGAGTCCATGCACCGCGACCAGCGAGCCAAATACCTTTCGCAACGCACGCGTGCGTACAACCGCTGGAGCCGCCACGCGTCAGGGTGCGGGGCTGCTGTTCGCAACGCGCGGCAACTGCACGGTAATCGGGAGTCCGGCGCGCAGTCGATCGGTGCGTTCGCGAAACTCGATCTTCACACCAAACAATAGATCGGCGCGCTCTTGCTCGGTGAGCGCCACTCGCGGCGTGAACTCAGCCCTGCTGGCGATCGCCACAATACGTCCGCGATAGTTCGTGGTATCGCCATCCAGTTGTACTGTCAGCGTGTCACCCACATGCAATCGCGGAATCACGAATTGCGATACATAAATGCGCGCCCATGGGCGTGCGGGCTGACCCAGCGTGATGGCGCTCTGTCCGGCGGAAAGCACCTCACCGGGTTCGGCGTTCCGACTGGTGACCACGGCCTCCACCAGCGCGATGAGCACGAGGTCATTGGCGGTGGCACGAATGGCCGCTGCGGCGGCGGCCGCGCCGCGCACCTCCGCCGCCGCCGCCGACTTCCGCTCGACACGCGGCCCTTCGCGAATCAGGCGCAGCGCCTCGCGCGCTGCGTCCCGACGACCAGCCGTGGTACGCGCCTGCGTTTGGACGGCATCCAGTTGCGCCCTGCTGATATCACCACGCGCGGCCAGGGGACTCAATCGCGCCAGATCGGCGGCGGCGCGTTCTGCATCGGCCTCGGCGATACGCACTTCGGATTCCGCGCGCGCGATCTCCGCAGGGCGCGAACCGCGCTCCATCTCACGCGAGGCGTCGCGCGCGGCGTCGAGTCGCGCCGCCGCCTGCGCCTCCGATGCGGCAAGTGTTGGCGTCACAAATACCGCCAGCGTGTCGCCTGGATGCACCGCGTCGCCCTCGTGCACCAGCACGCGAACGGCGCGCGCCGGTTGGAGCGGCCCTACGTCGATTTCCACCATTTCGAGCGTGCCCACGGCCGTTTCCGGCACGACGGCGCGACTGCGGCAGGCGCCGACCGTCGCCAGCGGCAGGAGCATCAGGACACCAAAGCGATAACGCTGGTTGTTCATGTGGATCAAGCTCTGTACGCGCTGCGGCGGCGTCAATCGGGTAAGAGACACCTTGTCGACTCCAGCGTCGGCAACGCTTGACCCGTCGCGGTCGCTCCGATTCACTTCCGTCATGTCCGACGCCCTCTCCGACCCGTTGCCACCGGTCCTCGCCCGCACGCTCCGTCAGTTCCGGGTGCTCGATCGCGAAGACAAGATGCAGGCGCTGCTCGGCTGGTCGCGGAAGCTCGAGCCCCTCCCCGAACGGTTCGCCGTGCTCGATCGCACGCACTTCACCGTGCCCGAGTGCCAAACCCGGGTTGACCTGTTCCCCGAGCGCCGCGACGACGGCACCCTGCATTTCTATGCCGACGTGAACGCCCGGCAGTCGCCCACGGTTGCCGCCGTGCTCGCCATCGTGTTTGCGACTGTGAACGATCAGTCCCCGTCGGTTACCTTGTCCTTGCCGCCGGACGTCGTCCGACTGCTTATGCAGGACATCGGTCTGGGTGCCCGTGAAAGTGGACTGAATGCCATGATTCAGCGCCTCAAACGTCACGCCACTGAACTCGCGGGGAATCCCGCGCCGACGCTTTCTTCCAACTCCTGAGAGTTCGTATGACCATCACCATCACGGTTCGCAAGAACGGTTCCCTCGGTATTTCCGCCGAGGACGTGCCCAACGTCCGCTTGATAGATCACGAGGGCAATGTCATTCCGCCGCGTGCCGCCGAAGGCAAGCCCATGTCCCTCTGTCGTTGCGGTCACTCCAAGGTGAAGCCGTTCTGCGATTCGTCGCACAAGGAGTTTGGTTTCATCGACCCGGTTCCGACTGAGGGGTGATGGGCTGGGTGCTCAACGCCTGGGCCTGGACGGCGACGGTGCTCACAGTGATCGTTGGCACGCCGCTGGTGGCGCTCGTTTTTGCCTGCACGGCACCGTTCGACAAGGGACGTTACGCGGCCGGTCGGGCGTTTCGTCTGGTCGCGGTGGTGGCGTTGCGACTCAATCCGCTGTGGCGTTTCACCACGCGCGGCTCGTTACGCGATGCGCGGCGACCGTACGTGGTGATTGCCAATCACGAGTCGTACGCCGACGTGTTTTTACTCAGCTGCTTTCCGTGGGAAATGAAGTGGCTCAGCAAGGACACGATGTTCAAGCTTCCGTTCATGGGCTGGATGATGCAGATGGCGGGTGACATCAAACTCGTTCGCGGCAAGCGCGAATCGGCCATCGATGCCATCAATCAGTGTCGCGATCGACTTGGCAAGAAAGTCTCCATCATGATCTTTCCCGAGGGCACGCGCTCCAGGAGCTGGGCGATGCTGCCCTTCAAGGACGGCGCATTCCGGCTGGCCATCGAGGCGGGCGCACCGATTCTTCCGATCGCGGTCACCGGCACGCGGAACGCGATGGCCAAGGGCACCTTTCGATTTCTGCCGGCGCGGGCCATCGCGCAATTGCTCGAGCCCATCGAAACGACTGGCTTGACGCTCCGAGATATCGCCGTGCTCAAGCAACAGGCACGCGAACGGATTGAACTCGGTCGGCGTGCACTGGCCGCGGAGTTGGGGTTGCCGATCGATGCCGCCGAGCCGGCGGTAGCGGAGTAGAGAGGTGGCGCGATCGGGTGGCGATGAGGCCGCGACAGGACTGCCGTTTGCGATTGTCGTGCCGGGCTTGTTGCGACCGAATGCATTACCCGGAACGGCTTTCAGGCAATGGGTTAGCGGTGGTTGGTTGTCGGAGTTAACTGACGTGCGTTTCGGCTGCGGGGGCCATGCCATACGCATCGACCAGTGTGGCCAGATGCGTGACAACCGGTAGTTCCACGCACCGCTCATGGAGGCCCAACTGAAAGCGCTTGAACGAGTCCAGTTGAACCAACGGGTTGCTGCCGTCAGCCCGGTCCATCATGGCGAAGTGCACAAAGGTTGCGCCGTCGGCCTGTTTGAACGCTCCATAGCGGAAGCCAGCAGGTGCGACACCACGCAGTTCCTCAAACACCTCGTGAATGAGCGCCTCGTTCTCGGCAGCGCGTTCCGTGTGCGTTGTGTAACGCACCAGCGTTGTCTTCATCGTGGGTTACCTGGCGCGCATGCGGTTGTTCCTGGCGTTGTGCTCCAACTCGGCCAACCCTAACAGTTCGAGAACGGGCGGCACGTACATGCCGAACCGTCCGCGCAGCCCTTTCTTGATGCCGTACCAGCCTTGCACCGGGTTGCTCTCAGCACGGCCCCACGCTTCAACCGTGCCCGCCGCAGCCGGTTTCTGCTCATCCGCGCTGCCCAGCGGCATCCAGTCGCCGTGCGCCTTGAGCATAGCAAGCAGATCCTCGATGCAGCGCAGCTGATAGCGCAATTGGGTGGTGCCGACTTGCACGACCAGCGATGGGGGATCGAGCGACTCATCGCGCCACGCCTGGAATTCCGCGCTGCCTGGTGGCGTTTGCAGTTTCCACGGTGAAGCCGCCGTGCCGCTCGCTGCGGTTGACTTCGTTGCCATCGTCAGCTCCGTTCAGAACGCGCTTTGAGACAGGCGGCAAATTCGTTGAATGCCGGCTGCAAGTCGGGAATGGACTTCGTGATGAGCGGTGCGAGTACGCCGGTGTACTCCTCCCGCATCGAGAAGTCCACCTGGCGATCTCCACGCGATTTCAACTCGTACGTGCGCGTGCCTGCGAACAGGCCAAGTGGCATGCCGCCGCGCCACACCATCCGCGTGCACGGTGCGAATTCCACCACGCGTACCGGGAACGCGCGACCCGGCGTGGCCGTCACATGCACGGTGATCTTCTCACCGGCGGCGATCGTTCCGTCAACCCGACTCACCGTGGTGTTCCAGTCGGGATAACCGGTTGCGTCGGTGAGCACCTGCCAGATGATCTCCGGCTGGGCAGAAATGGCGATCCGTGTGGCGAAGGCTCTCATGCGATCATGGTAACGTGTGTGTTACCATTAGTCAATCAATGCGCCGACATGGGCAGCGAGGGAAGCGAGCACCAAGTTCCAGGACTCGTCGTACCTGTGCGCGTTTCGCCCGTAGACGTCGAGACCCGCAGGGCCTGGTCCGTGTTCGACGGTCACGCGTGTGCCCGCATCGACAACATCGAAGGTCACCTCAACGCGAGTGGGGTGCTGCGGACCTGTTCCCGGATACCAATTGAGCACCAGTTTCTGATCGGGTGCGAACAGCAGCACCGCGCCGAGTTCAACCTCCGTGCCGTCGGTCGCGCGCTCAAAAAATCGACCCGTAGCTTCCACGTGAATGGTGCTCGACGTGTCCTTGGTGTGCCGCCGGTTTGCCGGCCACCATTCGCCGGCGCGCTGTGTGAAGAGCGCGAAGGCCCGCTCCGGGCTGCAGTTCAGCACGACACTCTTGACAATCATGGCGGCGACGCCAGCGCCTCGAGTCGGGAGAGCGCGACGTCCCAGAAGCTGTCGAGGAATTCGCGAACGGCGCGGAAGCCCTGCAGGCGAATGGCGTACACGTTCTGGGTGCCGCGTTCGTGGAATTCAACCAGACCAGCCTCCTGCAGCACCCGAAGGTGTCGGGAGATAGAGGGGCGGCTTACCGCAAAGTGGTCGGCAAGGGCGCCGACGGGCATGGGCGCGTGGCGCAGTTCGCTGAGAATGTCGCGGCGAAGGGAATTGCCGAGGGCGTCGAGGGGATTCATGGAACATACAGGTTACCAATATGGTGTCAATTATTCAACCGGTGGCCACGGGCGCTTGCCGCCATCGCTTCCTTACATTATGGTAAGGCAACCTCTTTCCGCGTGCCGTCATGTCTGCTGCAACCATCACCAGCAAGGGACAAGTCACGATCCCCGTCGATGTCCGGCAGCGTCTGGGGCTTGAATCCGGCGACCGCATTGAGTTCGTCGAGATTGAAGGCGGCTTCGTGATCAAGCCAGCCACCGACGACGTGCGTACGCTGAAGGGTTTGCTCCGCAAACCCGCCAGGCCGGTCAGCATCGAGGACATGAACGCTGTCATCCGGGCCCGCGGAGCGCGCGGATGATCGGCCTCGATACCAATGTGCTGGTGCGGTATATCGCGCAGGACGACAAAGCGCAGGCCGCGCGCGCCACGGCCCTCATCGAAACGCACTGCACCGTCGTCACACCGGGATACGTGGGCCTCGTCGTTTTGGTCGAGCTGGTATGGGTGAGCGAGAGTCGCTACGGCGCCACGCGAAGCGAAATTGCCGAAATCGTTCTCCGCATCCTGAGTATCCGGCAGCTCGTGGTGCAGAATGCTGAAGTGGCGTGGAACGCATTGCGTTTGTTCGAGCGCAGCCGCGCCGATTTCGCGGATTGCCTCATCGCGCGCTCCGCTGTTGCGGCGGGGTGTGAGAAAACGATGACGTTCGACAAACGCGCTGGAATGACGTTGCTTGCCTGAATCCCCCGGTCGACGCGGCGGCGCGGCGGGTTTGACCGCGCCAGACACCGAGGTGGCACTCGACGCGCTGCTCGCCGAGCCCGACGACGCCACCGTGCGCGCACTTGATGCGTTGAACGGCGACCTGCTGGTGCTGGGTGCTGGTGGCAAGATGGGACCGAGTCTGACGCGTATGGCGCAACTCGCCCTCGCGCGTGGAGTGCGGACCACCCCGTCCCGTCGGGTGATTGCCGTATCCCGTTTCAGCGATCCCGCCTCGATGTCCGGGATGCAGGCGAGCGGCGTGGAGACCATCCGCGCAGACCTCGCCGACCCGCGTGCCGTTGCCGCGCT
>JANOKE010000344.1:0-4868 GCA_031419135.1 Gemmatimonadaceae bacterium | reverse complement strand
CGGCGTTCAACGAATAGCGCGCATCCAGAATGGGGCCCTGCCACGACAAGTTGGAGCGAACTGAGCGCTGCGGCGAAAACGATTTCGAGAACAGCACCACGTTGGGCGACGTATTGGAGAACACCGTGCCGTTTGTCCCGTCCGCGCAGTGCTCGGGGATCGCCGACCGATTGGCGCTGTAGGCACTCCAGTTGGGGAGCGGTACGGCGTCGCCGCTGCACACCAGCTGTTGCACACCTGAGTTGAGCCCGGTGTTGTCGAGCGCGCTGCCCAGTTGCCCGGCGCCCGATACGTTGGCGAACACGCCGATGCCGCCGCGTATCACGGCCCGTGGCGCGCGAAATCCTCCGGTAAACGCGGCAATGTCGTTGGATGTCCCCAGCGTCCAGGAGAAGCCGATGCGCGGACTGATCGCGAACGGTGTGGGCACGTGATCATTGCGACGATTGAACAGACGCTCGACATCGGCGTTGTGCAGTGGGTGCTGCGCGTACTGCGTATTCTCCACCCGAATACCGTACTGAATCTGTACGTTTGGCGTACGTCGCCACGAGTCGCCAAGCGCCACGGAGGCCGTGTACTGCCCCGTGGTGCGCTGTTGCGCCGACAGTTGTCGCGTGAACGACGCGGGACGCCCGGCCTCGAAGTCGGCCAGCGAATTGAAGACAAAGCTGCCCAGCAGATTGTTGGCCAGATTCTGCTGCGTCCCGCTGTACTGCACTTCGGTGGTGAGCTTCACGCGATGTTTGTTGGCGTCGTCAAACCACGACAGCGTGTTCTGCACGGTGCCATTCAGCGAGCGCGATTCACCGAACAACCCCTGATTGCCGCCGAACGCCAGGCTCTGCACGCCGCTGGCCCCGTTCTCGAGGACCGAGTTCACGCGCACGCGCCCCGAGGGCAGATCAAGATACGGTTCGCCGTAGTTTCGAGACACGTTCAGACCGGCCGAGGATTCACTCAGCACGAGCCCGACATAGCGATTCGTGCGCAGTTGCGCCCCGCCACCCCAGTTGATGCGGTCGCCGCCGCTTGATCCCAGTTGCGTGGCCCCGCCCCCAACCGGGCTTTGCTTTCCAAAGTTGCCATTGAACGCCAAGCTGTACGAGTCGCCGTTGACGGCATTGGGTGGTTGAATGTCGATGCTGCCAAACAGACTGCCATTGTCGCTGAATTTATTCTGCCGATCCGGTCCACCGAATCGCGGAATGCCGCGTTGATCGAGAATGCCGAGGAATCGCGTCACGGAATCCAGCGCCACACCGGCTGTTTGCAGACCCAGGGCACCGGTATTGAGCAGCGTCTGGTTGGCGCGCGTATTGTGATCGAGTTGATACGACACGTTATAGAACGCCTTGTTCATCTTGATCGGTCCGGAGGCGAGGCCGCCGATGGAGATGTTGGTGAACTCCGTGCCCAATGCCTGCGCGGCGCGATCGGTCCATTGCAACTGCGGCGTATTGGTGACGATGCTCATGCCACGATTCAGAAAATTGGATCCGGACCCTGATCGCAAGTTGAGGTTGCCGCCGCTGAAGCCGCCGCGCGACGGATCGAAGGGCGACGTGGTGAGCGACGAGGAGACTGACGCATCCCGCGGCAGGCCGTTGGCGCCGAACGTGATGCCATTGAGCGTGGTGGAGTTGGCATCGGCGCCAAGTCCCAGCACCGAGAAGCCATCCGCACCGCCATCGATGCCGGGAATGAGCGTCACGCCCGGCAACGACGCTGCGATGGCGGCAAGGTTGCCCTGCAACTCGGGAGGCAATGCATTGGTGGGCACCTGGCGTTCGGTGCCACTCACGTCGGGCGTAGCGGCATTGAATCGACTAACCCGTTGCTGCACAGGCGCAGTCGTGACGACCGTATCCAGTTGCATGGGCTGCAACCGCGTGTCGGCCACCAGCACGTCTTCGTCAACGGTGCGCTTGATCTCAAACTGGCGAAAGCTGAAGCCCACCAGGGCGTAGCCCATCATGTAGTCGCCCTGCCCACCGGGAAACGCGATCTGAAAACTTCCTCGACTGTCGGTGCGCGCCGTGCGCGTGACGTTGCCGGGAATGGACGTGGCGGTGATGCGGACGCCACTGAGCGGCGCGCCATCAACACTGGTGACCCGGCCGCGAATGACGTCCACCTGTGCGTCGAGTCGTGCGGGCACAGCTGCGATGCTCAGCACCAGAGCAAGAATGGCGAACAGCTGACGCATAAACAGTGAACCGGATCCCGGGATAGAGGGGTGGGACGCACACTGCATTGGACAGCTTGAGCCAGACATTCGTTCGGTGCCCGTTACGGCCGCGAACGTCGTCCATACGCGAGGGTGGAACAAAGGTTCCTCAGTCTGTAAAATGTGGGGCGAGATGCTTGCGCGCACCACGTTTGGACGACAGCCTTTGCGGATGAGTCTGTCCGCCCACGATGAGTAGCCCCGTCGTCGCTATCGACTTCGGCGCCAGCAACACCGATGTCGTCCTGCGCGAGCGGGGAGCGCTGCGACGGTGGACCCTGCCGAGCCGGGGCCAACCGGACGAATCGCGAGTGCGCGAGGTATTGGCGTTCGGATCGATCTCACCATCCGACGTGTCGTGGATTGCCGTAACCGGCGGGAATCGCGAGCGGCTGCCCGAGTCGCTTGACGGTCGCACGCTGTTCCGGGTTGACGAGGTGCGTGCCATTGGGCGCGGAGGCTTGTCGCTGGCGGCTGTGGAACGTGCCGTGGTGACCAGCGCGGGGTCGGGAACCGCGGTCGTTGCCGCTGGTCCGGACGGTGCGCGTCACGTGACGGGCACCGGTGTTGGAGGCGGTACGCTGGTTGGCCTGGGTCGCATGTTGCTGAACGTCACCGATCCGCACCGACTCGATGCATTGGCGCGGGAAGGCCGTGCAACGGAACTCAATCTCACGATTGGTGAGATTTTGGGCGGTGCTATTGGCACGTTGCCGCCGGAAACCACTGCCGTAAACTTTGGCCGCGTGGCGCGCGAACCGATTGACGCGAAGCCGTCCGACATCGCGGCCGCGCTGGTGAACATGGTGGGGCAAGTGATTGCGATCATTGCCATCAACGCTGCGCGGGCGACGCAACTCAACGACATCGTGATTGTGGGACACCTGTCGGACCTGCCGAGTATTCGCGAGACATTTCGGCTGGTGGGGCAGTTTTACGGAGCAACGCTACAAATGCCGGAATTTGGCGGGTACGCCACGGCGACGGGCGCGCTGCTGGAGGCGGCCGACCAGCCGTAAGGTTGGCGCCGCTGCCGAAACTACCGCGCTCCCGACTTCCCGCCCGCGGTGCACAGATACACCAACGCCACGTCGGACAGTGATCCCTTGAACGTGACGGCGAATCCGGGAATGCCGGGCTTGTCGTGTCGCGCTTCTTTGGTGCCCTTCTCGTCGTAATAGAACCAGCGCTCCTTGGTGGCGACGGTCTGTTCGGCGCAGTTGAACATGGCGATTGAACGGGTGCTCTTCAGGTCGCCCTTGGGCGTTTTCATTGGCGGCTGCAGTACGGCGCGCACAGTTGCGGTGACAATGTCGTTGGTGCGCGTCACCGATCGCGACTCGAGCATCACCGGCGTGCCAACCGACGTCGTGCCGATCTTGGTGAGCCGTTGCGCGTGCGCGTTGGCGGCGACCGACAGCAGCAGCCCGGTGGCGAGCGCGAGAAGGCGAACGGTGCGGGGCATGGTCATTGTTTGAGGGCTCCTGTGAGTTCTTCGTACACTTTGCGCACCGCGATCGGCGCCTGCTGGTCGGCCAGAAACCAGGTGGCATACGGCCCCCATTGCGCCTGCTTCACTGCCTCATCGGCCGACACGCCACGGGCGTGCAGTCGAGTGACTTCGGCGATCACCGCGCGAAGTGACTCCCGAAAGGCCACCAGTTCTTCGCGTGACGCCGCCGGTTCCTCGATGAAACCATGTCCCGGCACATAACGCGACACGTTCATGGTGAGCGCGCGGTCTACCGTTTTCACCCACTCGCTCGGATAGGCCGACCGCATGGCCGGAAACACACGATTGAGATAGGCCTCACTCATGAAAAGGATCCGGGAGGCCGGTAGATGCACCATCAGATCGCCCCCGGTGTGTGCGCGACCGAGAAACTGCACGTCAACTTTCATCGTGCCCACATCGATGATTTCGTGGTCGGCTCGCATGGCCACGGGCGGCACGATCACACGCCGTGTTGCGGGTGCGGCCGCCGAGTCGCGCTTGAGTTGCGCGAGCGACGTGGGGTGTACGATGTAGGTGATGCCCGGAGGCAGTACGCTGTTCCCGGCGGTGTGATCGCCATGATCGGATCCGACCACGTACCACTTGATGGGCAGGGGGGTGATGGTCTTGATGCGATCGAGCATCGTTTGCGTAGCCGCTGGGCTTCCCTGCCCATCGGCAATGAGCACGCCGGATGTCCCAATGACAATCAAACTCACCGTCGTGAAGCCGGGTTGCCGAATCTCTTCGTAGCCAAACACATTCGTGGCCAGCGGCACGAGGCGCGGAAACGCCGACAACGGTACACCGCGCTGTGTCGGGTTGGCGGTGCGTTTCGGGAACACCCGACGAATACCGCGAATAGCGACCGGCGGCGTGAGATTCTGCTCGCTGTGTGGCGATTGTTGAATAGCGCGCACGAATTCCATGCCGGTGGTGACCTGACCGAAGGCGGCAAATCCCAGACCGTCAGGATTGCGGCGGCCACCTTCATCGAGCGATGGTTGCGCGCCGATGGTGAGGAAAAAGGCGGAGGTTGCCGTGTTTGGACCAGCGCGTGCCATGGAGATGGTCCCGTCGATATGCCGGAGCGTGGTGACACTGGTGCGCTCGAGGGCGACGGCCGGGAAACCGGAATCGGGG